>JAJFTJ010000007.1 GCA_021373015.1 Nitrospiraceae bacterium | reverse complement strand
TTTCCATATTCAAGCTTTGACTGCGTCTCATAAATCGGTCCAAGTATTACAAAATCAGCGCCCTGCTTCTCTGCATTAACAGCCTCATCAATACTGTGTGTTGACACACCAATCATAAGCTTATTTTGTGCAATTTTTCTTGCAGCAGAAAGCGGGATGCTCTGACCGCCGAGATGAACGCCGTCTGCTTCAACAGCGAGCGCAACATCAACCCTGTCATTGATAAATAACTTTGCTCTATGTTTTTTTGTAAGCTCTCTCATCTTGTATGCCATATCCAATAATTCCCTTATGCCTAAATCTTTTTCTCTCAGCTGGACTGCCTTTACTCCAGCTTTCAAAGCCTCTTCAACTTTAGAAAACAGCAAACTATTATCAGTAAAAAGTTTCCTGTCAGTTATAAGATAAAGATTAAAATCTATTTTTTGTCGAAGATTCACTTTTAATTTTTAATTATTAACTCTTTTAAAACATTCCCTCAATCGGACTGCTTGCTGTTGCATAAAGCTTCTTAGGAATCCTGCCCGCCTTATATGCAAGCCTCCCCGCAATAACCGCATGCTTCATTGCGCTTGCCATTGCAATAGGGTCTTTAGCTCCTGCAATCGCAGTATTCAGTAAAACACCGCCGCACCCAAGCTCCATTGCAATTGCAACATCAGACGCAGTTCCCACGCCCGCATCAACAATAATAGGCACTGTTGCCTGCTCAAGAATTATTTTTATGTTATATGGATTCCGTATCCCAAGGCCTGAACCTATCGGAGCTGCCAAAGGCATAACAGCAGCAGCACCTGCATCAACAAGCCTCTTTGCCATTATCGGATCATCATTTGTGTATGGAAGAACAATGAATCCTTCTTTTGCCAACATCTCTGTTGCCTTTAAAAGTCCGATTATATCAGGGAACAATGTCTTCTCATCTCCAATAACCTCAAGTTTAATTAAATCCGAAATTCCTGCTTCCCTTGCGAGGCGCGAATATCTCAATGCATCCTCAACATTGTAACAGCCTGCTGTGTTAGGAAGTATCTTGTATTTTTTGGGATCAATATAATCAAATAAATTCTCTGATTTTCTGTCTATTATGTTCACCCTTCTTACTGCAACAGTAACAACATCTGCCCCAGATGCCTCAATAGCTTTCTTTGTCTCATCAAAATCCTTGTACTTTCCTGTGCCAACCCAGAGACGGGATTTAAATTCTATACCTTTAATCACCAACCTGTCTTCCATGTTCCCTCTTATCCTCCTCCCACAAAATTCACAATCTCCACTTCATCGCCTTCATTAAGCCTGAAACTTTTATAGTCAGATTTTTTTATTACAGTCATATTCACTTCAACCGCAACTCTGCCCTGCTCTATCCTTAGTTCATCTAGAAGCTCTTTGACAGTGCCTGAATTTTTTGTCTCGAAATTTTCTCCGTTAAGTTTCAGTCTCATAAAACAAAAAACCGCATCCCTGAAAGAGTGCGGTCTATCTTTTTTAAGTTTTAGACCCAATCCCTCCGCCGGCATTATCCGTATCAGGTTCGCGGGGTCTCCCAATAAAATCGGGACTCTCAGGCTTGCGCCTCCCCCAAGGGTTAAGTTCACTATAAAATAATATTTCTATTATTGTCAATTGAACAAAAAAATCTTGCTGTTAAATTAAATTTAAACTCCGATAGGCATAGAAAAGAAGCGACGGTCCGTTTGGATGATCAATGTGATCAATTCCAATCTTTACATCAAAACCCAGCTCGCGCATTACAAGAAGAATATCATCTCTTGTCAGCCAATAACTGAATGGGTTACTGCCTCCGCAAAACCCGCCCCAGTTTAATGCGTCAAAATAATTATAACGGTGTTTTATAAAGACATGATTTCTCCAACATACCTCTTCATTTTTCCCGTCAAATTTTTTTCTCAGATTATCAGAACTATTTATAACATCTTTATCATAATAGTGTGTCCATATCCCAATATGATTGCTTACCTTTGAAATATTTTCGAGAACATTTACAGGATCAATCATATGATACAAAACACCGCTGGCAAGAACAAAATCGAATCGTTCGGTTGTATTTTCAAGATATTGCGTAAAATCACCCAACAAAATTTTAGCTGAATGCCCCATTATTTCTTTGGTAATCAAACATTTAAGAAATGCCTTTTGGTTGGATTCTATTGCAATCACAGGATCTGCTCCTGCTTTGCACAGCATATATGTATGCCCGCCTTCAAGCGGCCCTAATTCCAATACAGATTTCCCCTTAAATCCGCCGTAACATTCAGCAAACCATTTGATACGATTATCGTCAAAAAGAGCTGCAAAGCCTCCTGTTTGAATCCCGGGGATTATTGATGTCCATTCTCCCTTGAATACATTGATTGTATTTTCATCCGAAGGCGGTTCTTTTAAATATTGATCAAGGACAAGGCTGTTTTGACTGCTATGTGATATATCAGTCATGATCTGCATATTTCGCGGTGGAAATAATTTGTTACGTATACGAGAAGGCAGAGACAACGGATCTGTTGCCAGCACTTGGATAAACCTCATTGACAATCTGATAAATCCAGAAAATAATAATGACAGAAAGTTTTTTTCTTCATCTGATTTTTCACTGGATTTTAGTTTCGGACTCTCATCAGCTTCAGAAATTTCTGCTATTATTTTTTTGCATAATTCAAGTCTTAAAGAGCTGTCAGGAACATCTCCATCATTTAATTTGCGAAGAGTGATAAAAAATTCGCATCCTGTAGTTTCAGTAAAATCCATCTCGAAGAAATCTATCTTTTTTAAAAGCTGCAGCTCAAGCAATATCAGCCTGAAACTTGAAGGAGTAAAACACCATGCGTGCACGTTAATATAAAGTTCTTCTTTAGCCCTTTTTTCTAATTGCAAGGCCGCATCTTCTAATTTATGATTAAAGGAAAATTCTCCCTTGTTGTCCTGCCCCCAGGCAGTCATCTCGTTTCTTTTGCAAGAATACGCAAAATTATCATAAATAGATGAAATATTGTGCAGTGTTCTCTTCTCCTCGCATGCCTGCAAGAAATCACCTGTTGAATTAGGCCATCTAAAATAGTCAAAACAATATCTCTTATCAGGAATTGCAAGCGACAGAATCCCGTTTTTTTTAAGCAGATGGCTGCATGAAACTAAAAAAGAGAGAGGATCAGGCAGATGCTCGATGACATGAGAGGCTATTATCCAATCATAAAAAGATTCACGGCCTATCAGGTCATGAAGCATCCCGCTTTCCCATATATAATCGACTTTTTCTATTTTTGACGCATCACAATTTTCTTTATTTGCATATATTTTCCTAAGATCCTCTTCGGATATATAATCAACAGTTTCTACATTAAAGCCTTCTTTTTTAGGCGCAACAGGATTATAGCTTGGACCAATTTCAAGCCCTTTTCCGTCTCTGCTGCAGTGTTTTAACAAAATAGAAATTCTATCCATAACACCAAAATACAGGCAAGTATGAATTACTAAGCATATTCATTTCTGCTTCCGATACTCGTCCGAAATTCTATTCTGGGAGGCCACGCAATATCAAATTTTTCCGTGTCTAACCCCAGATTGGGATTATACGCAGGATCATTTTCTAATTGATTTCCCCATCTAAAGCGCATAGCGGCTGTCTCAGATTCAAATCTTTTCTGCTTTTCAGGTGTATAGTCAATTCCGCGAGACACGGATTCATGATGGATAAGTTCTGCAAATGGCGTACATATTATTCTAAGGCCTAAGACGCGGATTCTCAGACAGAAATCAACATCATTATAGGCAACAGCCAGATTTTCATCAAAGCCTTTGACATGTTCAAAAGTGCTTTTTTCTACAATAAGGCAGGCGCCTGTAACAGCAGAAAATGATTGAATAAGCTTTGCGCGTCCAAAATATCCATGATCTTGATTCATACAATGACGGTGGCTGTGTCCGGCAACTCCGCCTAATCCAAGGATAACACCTCCATGCTGCAGACCGTCCTTAGAATTTGGATACAAAAGGCGGGCGCCAACAGCTCCGACACCGGGCTGTAGAACAATGCTTACCATTTCTGAAAGCCAGCCTCTGGACAAAACCTCCACATCATCATTTAGCAGTCCTATAATGCTCCCACGGACATTATGTACCGCATTATTATTTAATGCCGAGTAATTAAAAGGCCTCGGATCCCGCAATATTCTTATTCCTGGAATATCACGAAGTTCGGAAAAATACATTAAAGTATCCCGTGAGTCAGATCCGTTATCTACAATTATGATCTCGTAATTCTGATAGTTTGTAAGATTTAGAATACTTTCAATGCATCTTTTTAGATATCGATGGTTATTTCTTGTCGGTATTATGAGACTTACCAGCGGCAGGGTCTTTGGGAGATGATACCTAACACGGTAATAAGGAAGTTCAGGATGAAAATCAACATCCGCATTTATATTAATCCTTTCAAGATGCTCCTGAATCGCTCTGCGCGCTGCATCTAAAGCATATGGTTTTGCATCAATTGATTTAGATGTGCTCTGCTGGTGCTGGCGCCAATGATATAAAACCCTTGGAATATGAATTATTTGATCAGACGATATTTTTTCGATACAACGCAAAGCCAGATCATAGTCCTGTGATCCCTCAAAGCCGGGACGAAATCTTCCGACCTGATCAACAAGCGTTTTTTTGTAGACTCCCAGATGGCTTATCATATTTTGAGAAAGCATGAGATCATAATTCCAGTCCGGTTTGAAATAATGTTCAGACCGCTTTCCAGATGCATCAATTTTATCTTCATCAGAATATATTATCTCTGCCTGAGGATTCCTGCATATTGCTTCTGCCGTCCAGTAAAGAGCGTCAGGCGCAAGCAGATCATCGTGGTCCAGCAAAGCGATATAGTCTCCGCCAGCAAGTTCAACAGCATCGTTAGAAGCCCTTGAGATATGACCATTCGAAGAGCGAAAAACAATTTTAATTCGCTTGTCTATTTTTTGGTAAAAATGGAGTATTTCACGAATTTCTGGATTTGTTGATGCATCGTCGGAGATGCAAAGCTGCCAATTAGGATAAACCTGATGCAGTACTGATTTAATGGCTTCAGCAAGCATATTAGGATTTGGATCAAATACAGGCATTACAACCGAAATAATTGGCTTGCTCGCCAAATTTTCAGCTCTTCGCATAATCTCATTTTCAACCTGAGACGTCCACAGGTCATACTGCATTATCCATTCCGCATATCCTTTCTGTGACCGGGAAGCAAGCTCATAGTATCGTTTTATCCGTACATTTACCCCTGAAAATCCTTCAACGTAAAGTATCATATATGCTTTTATTAAAAACCGTATCCATCCGCCGCAATCACATTTGATATCATAGAGATAATCAATAAAAGAAATTACATGCGGGATTTCCTTCCAAAGCTGCAGGATTTTTTTATTGAGTGAGATTTCAAAAATATTCATTTTACTTTATACAATTCAGCATTAATCTTATTTTCACCTGTAGAGAAATCTGGCATCTTGAATCTAATTGTAATATGTTTTTGTTTGTATTACAAATAAATGTATGAGTTTCATGAATATCAAGGTTCGATTCTTACAGATTAAAAGGAACGAAAAAACTCAGGTAGAATTTTGAGGATAAAGAAAATAAGGCAATATAAGGGGTTTATTTTATGCACTGTGCAAAACAGCTTATCCAACATAAGATAAACCCTTTTGTAGAGAAAACTATTTAACGGCTTGTGTTCGGCCTGTTCGGTCTGCTTTTGAATCTCTTTGAATCTGAAAAACGTTTTGGAGCAGAACTATTGTCAAAAGGGCTTTGCGAAGATTTGGAATGAAGCCCTTTATATTTGCTGAAGGCTGATTTGTGAGCTTTTGGTTTTTCTGAACTTCCAGCAAAAGAATCATACGCAGGTTTTGCATTATCTCCTTTATATTTGTTAAATCCTGATTTATAAGAGGCTGGATGCTCTGGCCTCTTATGCTGCAAAAAAGGCTTTTGTTCGCGAGGCTCGTGTTTGTGTTCATAAAAATCATTTCCTTGTTCTTTTGACGCACGTTTTTGTCCATAAGATTCACTGTGCTGTTTTGGTTCACGTTTGTGCTCGTAAGACCCGCGTCTGTGTTGTTTTGGTCCGCGTTTTTCTTCATAAGACTCGCGCTTAAAATCTGCATCATGTCCTGATGCAGATTTTTTGTAATCAAAGTCTTCGAGCTGGCGTCTATCTATTTTTTTGCGAAGGACTCTCTCTATTTTCTTAACCATTACTTCATCTGCGCGCGTTATGAATGTGAATGCATCGCCTGTTTTCGCAGCTCTTCCGGTTCTGCCGATTCGGTGCGTGTAAGCATCAACATTGTCCGGCATATCGTAGTTAATGACATGCGATATGTTTGAGATATCAATTCCGCGTGATGCAATGTCAGTCGCAACAAGTATCTGGTATCTGCCTCTGCGAAAACCGTCAAGTGTTTCCTGACGTTTGTTCTGGGTGAGATTTCCCTGCATCGATGCAGCACGATAACCGGCTCTTTTTAATTGATCTCCCACACGTTTTGCTCCGTGCTTTGTGCGCGTAAATACAAGAACAGACCCTGTTTTAGTGTGTTTGAGCAAAGCGAGTAAAAGCTCTGTCTTTAAATGATGCGACACTGGATAAAGCGTATGTGATACTGTGTTCACCGGCATTGCATGGCTTATCTGTACTGTGACAGGATCTTTCAGAATATCGTGTGCCAGCTTTCTTATGTCATCGGGCATTGTTGCTGAGAACATCATTGTCTGCCTTTTTGCAGGTATGTGTTTGACAATCTTTTTGATGTCAGGCAGAAAGCCCATGTCAAACATCCTGTCAGCTTCATCAAGAACAAGGACTTCCATGTTCGAGAGATTGATCGTCCTGTGATCAATATGATCCAGAAGACGGCCCGGACATGCAACTACTATCTCAACTCCTGCGCGAAGTTTTTGTATCTGCTGTCTTATGCTTACGCCTCCATAGACTGTAACGCTTCGCAGTTTTGTATGGCGGCCGAAATCGCGTATTGATGTGTGAATCTGTTCGGCAAGCTCGCGTGTAGGCGCAATTATAACAGCGCGTACATGATTGCGTGATCCTTTCATGAGCCGTTCAAGAATAGGAAGCACAAATGCCGCTGTTTTGCCTGTGCCTGTCTGTGCCAGACCCATAATATCCTGTCCTTGCAATGCATGAGGCATTGCCTGCGCCTGAATCGGCGTTGGTTTCGTAAAACCTGCATCTTTTATTGCGTTTGTAATTGTTGTGTTGAAATTAAATCTTTGAAATTCCATAAACTCCTTTTTTTGCGTTTGAGGAAAAAAACAGGTAGATTGAGGGGGTTACAATGACGTAGTTTTCATCCGGTTACACAATTTTTTGATAGATGAGTTTAACAGCTTCCTTGGAGATAAGTCAAGCAGATGTGCTCGTCGGGTAGTGTCAAACATTTTGTGTAAATTCCTTTAAAGGCATAATTCTCCATTTGTTATTTAAACAACTAAATACAATATATACAATCCTCTCAGTACTTTGACCGTTATTTTTATTAGTTTCTTTACTGACCTGCTCGTGCTGTTTTTAAAAATTTTCGGTGAAATTTATGGAGAGCACTACCTTTCTTTTTTGCTTTTTCAACTTCGCACAGAAAATTTTACGCTATATTAAATCTAATTATTACAATTACGAAAATTTATATGTTAACGATTACCTTTCCGTCGAGCCTCAATTAAATATATTATTCGCTCAAGAACTTTTACCCCTCCGTCTCCACTAGCATCCTTAAAATACAGGTAAAGCATCTCTTTGAATAATTCGTTTCTTGTACTTTCTTTTTTTGCTCTTTTTGCTAATTCATAATATACTGAATATTGATAAAATAATTTTATTTGCCCATCTTCCATCCCTTCTATTACACCTAATGGCAATTTAGGTCTTTTCTTAATGTTGCTCAAAGACTGTAAAAGTTCCTTTTCTTTCAGTTTTGCTAGCTTATTTTCGATTGAATTAACCTTTAGGGATGATGTGTTTTTATTTGTAAAAACCGGCCATTCATCAATTTTAAGTTGTGGTGTGCCTTTTTTATAAAATCTGATATCTAATAAATTTAATGCAAAATCGTATGCACAATAATATTCGCATGGCTCCAATTCAGCAGCATGCAAATTATCACAGTCCAGAACAGATTTTATTATTAAATTATCTTCGAAATTTCCAAACATTCCCAAATATGCGATCGCATATTGTGAAGGGACATTTTTAAATTCTTTGCAATTCATTTCCCTATATGTTTCCCTTATAAATTTAACAACCTTATGTGACGGCATACTCATTAAATAACTTACATTTTCTTTTTCTATCCCAGGATAAGATTTATTGGTATTAATAAGGATTGATGATAAATCACCTGAGTAAGCTAACGTTGAAAAGCTAAATAACAATAAAACTGTAAAGCAATATGCTAAAGATTTTTCCATATAAAATTATTCCATTAAAATTAAAGGATTTAATTATAAATCAATCAGATTTATTTTATGCGCAAGGCATCCTGCGCCGAATCCATTGTCAATATTCATAACGGCAATCCCTGGCACGCAGGAGTTCAGCATTGCAAAAAGCGCAGTTAATCCTCCAAGGCTTGCGCCGTAGCCAATGGAAGTCGGCACTGCAATTATTGGTTTGTCTGTTAATCCTCCCACAACTGATGGAAGCGCTCCCTCCATCCCTGCAACAACAACTATCACCCGCGCAGAGGCAAATGCATGTTTATTATCAAGCAGTCTGTGCAGCCCTGCAACTCCAATATCATAAATCGTCTGGACATTGCTTCCAAGAAACGAAGCGGTTACTGCTGCTTCTTCAGCAATTGGTATGTCAGATGTTCCTGCTGAGACAACAACCACACTGCCTTTCTTCTTTTTCACCCCGCCAAATTCGATCACGCCTGATGCAGGATAAAACACCGCGCCTTTTATCTTCAGGGAATCATATATTTTTTTGTCAGACTTTGTAATAAGAAATCTCTTGTTTTTTTTCTTCATTGCCTTTGCAATGCTTATCACCTGTTTGAGGCTTTTCCCTCTTGCAAAGATGACTTCAGGGATTCCCTGAGTAAGATGTCTGTGATGGTCTATTTTTGCAAATGAAATGTCTTCATAAGGAAGGTGTTTTAATCTTTTTACAGCATCCTCAACAGAAATTTTATTGTCTTTTATATAGTTTAGTATCTCTTTGAGTTTATCTATCATAGAATAACTTTAATAAAACTCTGCTTTTAATGCGCGTGTCATAAGATCATTTACAGCAAGAGCAGGATTTTTATCTTTGTACAGAACATTGTAAACCTGCTCAACTATCGGCATTTCGACCTTATGTTTTTTTGCAAGCTCATGAGCAGATTCCGCTGTTGCAACTCCCTCTGCAACCATCTTCATCTGAGAAAGTATCTCAGATGTTTTCATCCCTCCTGCAAGCTTGATGCCGAAATTATAATTTCTAGAAAGACTGCCTGTGCATGTCAGCACAAGATCGCCAAGTCCGCTTAACCCCGAGAATGTTTCTTTCTTTGCACCCATTGCAGCGCCAATCCTTCTCATCTCTGCAAGTCCTCTTGTAATCAAAGCTGCACGGGCATTATTTCCAAGTCCAAGACCATCGCATATGCCTGATGCAATTGCCATTACATTTTTCAAAGCGCCGCCAAGCTCAACTCCGACAACATCATCATGTTTATAAACCCTGAAATAGTCAGTATTAAAAACTTCCTGCAGTATTAAAGCTGTATCTTTTTTATCTGATGCGATTGTAACAGCTGTAGGCATTTTCTGAATTACTTCTTTTGCAAAACTGGGGCCTGAAAGAACCGCTACTTGATGTTTAGAAAGTCCATTCAAAATTTTAGATGGCGTATCAAGGCTGTTTTTTTCAATGCCTTTTGACACGCTCACGATTATTGCATCTTTATTTGCATGAGCATAAACATTCTTGAATATGCAACGAATATGCTGGACAGGGACTGCATTGACTATATATCTTGCATCTTTGACAGCGTTTTCAATCTTGTTAAAAATCTTGATATCATCATGGATTTTTACATCAGGAAGATAGATGCTGTTTACACGCGTGCCTTTTATCTCCTCAGAAAGAGATTCTTCATAGACCCACAAAGAAGTATCATATCCTTTCTCAGCAAGAAGACACGCAAGTGTCGTGCCCCAGCTTCCTGCACCTATGACGGTTATATATGACATAAACTATTATCCTCTGTTTTCTAAATTAATGCGGATATTGCGAGAAAATTTATTTTTCGATACCTTTGCTCCCTAGCATAGATGGAAAATAAAAAAATTTATCAGAAATAACAAAATAAGATAATTCAAATAATCTATCGAGTTAAAGAAATTTTCTAGTGATGTCTGCATTATTCTTGTCCCTACCACTTTATAAGAACCGATGCCCATGTAAGACCGCCGCCGAATGCCTCGAGCATAATGTAATCCCCGTTCTTGATCCTGTCCTGTTGTACTGCTTCGTCAAGAGCAATGGCAATCGATGCAGCAGATGTGTTTCCGTATTTATTAAGATTCACAAACACCCTTTCCTGCGGAAGCCCTAATCTATCTGCGGTTGCCTGAATAATCCGAAGATTTGCCTGATGCGGTATCAAGAGCGAAAGCTGTGACGGTTTTAGCTTGTTTTCTTCCAGCGTCTCAATAACAAGCGTTTCCAGAGTGCGCACAGCAACTTTGAATGTCTCATTGCCCTTCATTTTCACATAATGCATTCTTTTTTTAACTGTATCCTTTGTTGCAGGGTTTCTTGAGCCTCCTGCAGGCATATAAAGCAGCTCCCACATGCTTCCGTCAGCTCCGAGTTTTGTTGAAATAATTCCCCTGTCCTCTTTTGTTGCTTCAATTATTACAGCTCCAGCGCCGTCACCGAAAAGCACGCATGTCGATCTGTCTTCCCAGTCAGTGATACGCGAAAGAAGCTCTACTCCGACAAGAAGTATCCTTTTGAATTTCCCGCTTCTTATAAAACTATCCGCAACTGAAATCCCGTAAAGAAATCCTGAACAGGCAGCGTTGAGGTCAAAAGCAGCAGTGTTTTTTACTCCCAGTTTGTTTTGAAGGAAACATGATGTTGAAGGGAAAGGCATATCTCCTGTGATTGTGGCAGTAATTATAAGATCTATGTCCTCTGGTTTTATTTTTGTTTTCTTAAATGCAGCTTTTGCAGCTTCATATGCAAGATCAGAGGCAGCTTCTTTTGAATCTGCTATCCTTCTTTCTTCTATCCCGGATCTCTCTTTGATCCATTTGTCAGTGGTATCAACAATTTTTTCGAGATCTAAATTTGTAACTACTTTTTTGGGAGTGTATGACCCTGTTGCAACAATCCTAGCTCGCAGCTGCTGTTTTCCTTCTTGCATTAAAGCTCCTTATCTCTTCAGAAATAACTTTATGTCCTTTTTTTCTTGAAAATTCCGCTGCAACCTTGATTGCATTTTTTATTGCGCGTGCAGTAGACCTTCCATGGCTTATTATGCATGTCCCGTTTATTCCCAGTAATGGCGCTCCGCCGTACTCTGCATAATCAGTCTTCTTTTTAAAATTTCTCAAAGCAGGTTTCATTAAAAGGTATCCTACTTTTCCGGTTGAAACACCTGCAATCTCTCTTTTAAGCATCTTCAACATTGCCTCGGCAAGTCCCTCCGTGGTCTTCAGGACAATATTGCCTATAAATCCGTCGCATACAACAACATCTGCATTGCCCATGAAAACATCTTTTCCTTCTGTGTTTCCGATAAAATTAAGATCTGAATTCTTAAGCATGCTGAAGGCTTCTTTTGTAAGCTCATTACCTTTTGTATCTTCTTCTCCGATGCTGAGCATAGCAACCTTGGGATTATGCCTTCCAAGCACTGCGCTTGCATAAAAACTTCCCATCATTGCAAACTGAAGAAGATTCTCTGCATTACAGTCAACATTTGCACCAGCATCAATCAGAACAAACGGTTTGTTTATTGTAGGCACTATTGCCGCAATTGCTGGCCTATCAACTCCCTTTGATTTGCCCAGGACATAAAAAGCTGTTGCCATTACAACGCCTGAATTTCCAGCGCTTACAAATCCATCAGCCTCATGGTCTTTTAATGCATCAACAGCGCGCCTGATGGAAGAATCCTTCTTCTTCCTCAGCGCAACAACAGGAGACTCATGCATCCCGACCACCTGCGATGTATGTCTGATGTGTATCCGTCCGGCAGGATAATCCTTATCTTTCAGTTCATTTTTAAGCAGGTGTTCATCGCCAAAAAGCATTACCTCAAGGTCGTCTTGTTCTGTCAATATCTCGACTGCACCTTCGACATTAACAGCAGGCGCGTGATCACCGCCCATTGCATCAAGGGCAATTTTCATGCTTCTTTTTCGACTATCTCAAGAACCTTTTTGCCGTTGTAAGAACCGCAATTTGTGCAAACACGATGTGAAAGTTTTAATTCATGACATTCTGGACACTGACTCATATTAGGCATCTGCCCTTTCCAGTTAGCCCTGCGTTTGTCTCTTCTTGTCCTTGTATGTCTGTGCGTAGGATTTGCCATTTCAATACTCCCTTCTAAAAAAATCTATTTTATTTTCTGTTACTCTTTGCTTTCCTCAGGAAGCAATTTTTTCAAAACCTCAAGCCTGGGATCAGCTTTACTCACTGCACAATTACAGCTCTCAGTATTAAGGTCTTTACCGCATATCTGACATATTCCCTTACAAGCCTCATCGCAGAGCGATTTCATAGGCGTATTAAGGAATACCTGTTCATTTATAAGATCAAGCACATCCAGTTCATCACCTCTATAAAAATCCAAGTCGAGTTCATCCTCTCTTACCTCATGAATGCCCTCAACTGAAAGTTCCCTCAGAGGATGATACACTGCATCAATATCAGCTTCTATATGTGCTGTATAATGCTTGAGACATCGGCTGCATTCAAGTTCTGCCTTGGTCTCCGCATTCCCATGTATGACAAGCTCCCCACCCATTTTTTTTATGCTGAGCCTTCCAGTCACGGGCGATAAAAGCTTTACATCATCCAATTCCAGTTTTTCATTAATATCAAATTCAAGACCCTCAGCAGGAATCTCTGATATTGTTATCTTCATTTTAACAAACCTTTGTGCGCACCTGCACTGCTAATTTGCCTTAACACTTCAAATTTAAAGGCTTACAAGCGATATGAATTATAAAAAATGTATTTAAAGCATGTCAAGGAACTCATAATTTGTTTTTTGGTCAGGACAATGCTGCTGAACCGCTTATTGAGATTGTGTTTTGCTTTTTATTTCAGCCTTAAGCGCCAGTGTTATCTCAGGCTTCTTAGTGTCATTTGTGTAAATTCTTATTGTCTTTAAGACATTGCCTTGTCTGTTTTTTAGATCAAGCGTTGCTTTTATCTGTCCTTTTTCTCCAGGATTAAGACTTGCCGAACTGGCAAGGGCAGCAGTACAGCCTCAGGTCGAAGAAATCTTCTTGATTATCAGTTCTGATGTTCCGATGTTCTGAAATTCAAATGTATGAGTTACCGTATCCTGTGACACAAGGCCAAAATCAAAAACCTCAGAATCAAACTTGATCTCAGACTCAGCAAAGGCAAGAGAAGAAAAAACAAGCAAAGATATTATCACAATTATTTTTTTCATGATATATTTTAGCATTATTTATACACCTCATCCCAGCCTTTTTTCGAAAGGTGTTTATACACAAACCATGCTGTCACGCACGCGATTGAGAGCCAGACAAAACCCGAGAGATAATATCCGAGAAACAGCTTGCCGATCCCGATTGTTAAGCCGATGATGAACAGACACCCGTTAACCCATTCAATGAGAGTATCTCTGAGAATATTTCCCTCTGGTTTGTATCCTATTAATTTCTCAACTGGTCTCCAGCCATAACCTCCGGGCATTGTCTTTTTATAGAATTCTATTAACTTCTCATTCTCGGATGGCTTTGTGAGCAGAGTCACAAATACCCAGACAACAGTCGAGACGCTGATTATTAAAAACAGTTTTGCATAATATGGAGAACCCTCGAAAATCGGATGCTTGTACGCGATAATCGTCATTACTGTTGATGATATCATTGCAGAAATCTCACTCCATGCATTCACCCTCCACCAGTACCATCTTATGATATAAACAAGTCCTGTTCCAGAACCAAATGCTATCAGGAATTTAAAAACGCCTATAATTGAATCGACATGATATGTTACAACGGCAGTGATGACTGAAAGAACAAGGGTTGCTGCTCGCGAGACAAATATGAGATGTTTCTCTGTTGAATCTTTTTTAATAAAAGGCTTATAAAAATCATTCACAAAATATGCTGATGAGAGATTTAGATATGTGCTCAGGGTTGACATGAATGCTGCAAAGAACGATGCAAGCATCAAACCCCTAAGACCTGAAGGAAGCAGGTCAACCATCATCTGCGGATAAACAGCCTCGTGGTCTTTTACCTGAGGATAAATTATGATCGATGCCAAAGCTGCGAGTATCCACGGCCATGTGCGGAGTCCGTAATTTGCAATGTTGAAATAAAAAGTTGCAAACAGACTGTGCTTTTCATTCTTGCACGATGACATTCTCTGGACAATCACGCCGCCGCCGTCTGAAGAATATTTTGACCACCAGCTTAAGCCGACATAACCAAGAAATGTCATGAACGCAAGCCCAAAAAATCCTTCATTCAAAGGAGGAAAGAAATTAAGCATGTCCTCAGGGATCTGCGCCTTAATCTGCGATATCCCCCCTGCATGATTTACTGATGCGAACGCAAGAACTACTGCCCCGATCATGGCAATTATGAACTGGAAAAAATCTGTTGTGACAACTCCCCAGTAACCTGAAAGCATGGAATAAGCAATAGTGATAACGCTCGATACAATAATGCTCTCCCACTTTCCCCACCCGAGAGAGACATCGAGTATCTTTGCCATTGCAAGGATAACCTGCGCCTTTATTATTGTGTGAATCGCGACTGAAAAATATATTGCCTTAAATCCCCTGAGAATCGAGGCCGATCTCCCTGAATAACGCATGTTGATCAGCTCGACATCTGTCAGCACGCCGAGCCTTCTCCAGAGCCTTGCAAAAAAGAATACGGACATCATTCCTGAGAAAATAAAACACCACCACTGCCAGTTTTCATATATGCCGTGTTCTCTGACAAGACCTGTGACATATAAAGGAGTGTCGGAAGAAAAAGTCGTCGCAACCATTGAAGTGCCTGCAAGCCACCATGGAAGATTTCTGCCTGACAGGAAAAATTCAGAGATACTTGAAGATGCCCGTTTTGTAAAATATATTCCGATGAACAGCGAGGCAGCCATATATACTGCTACAATTGTCCAGTCCAGCAATGATAAAGACACTTATTCTCTCCTACCACGAAAATATTTTGTTAGTATATCAGGACTTAATTATAAAAAATCATAAATAAAAAAGCCCTGTCTCGGCTCATACAGGGCTTTTATCTTTACATTCATTCTTACAATTCATAAATGTTTATCTTCTTCTCCAGCCGGCCCACACAGGGAATCCATTTGCATCCCTGAGCATTAACACAGCATCTCCCTTTTTAACTTCTGCTGCTATAATTGCCGGTTTT
Organism: Nitrospiraceae bacterium; assembly: GCA_021373015.1. Classification (NCBI taxonomy): domain Bacteria; kingdom Pseudomonadati; phylum Nitrospirota; class Nitrospiria; order Nitrospirales; family Nitrospiraceae; species Nitrospiraceae bacterium. The sequence continues at coordinate 172,595 of JAJFTJ010000007.1, read as the reverse complement.
CCCATAAACGTTGTTCTCGATCCCTTTACCTCGATCTTGTCGCCCTTCTCAATTTTTGTGTCAAGACCTTCGATATACCAGCCTGGTCCGAGATGAACCGTTATTGTTTTCTTCTCGGTTTTTAGTGTCACATGAATTCCATAGAACATTCCGCGCATTGGGGTGAATTGATCAACCGATTCAACAGTACCTGAAAGTGTTTCTACAGTCGCAGGATTGTACATCCTTTGATACTGTGTTCCCATACCCCAGCTTCCGCTACCGCGCCAGCCTTTCATAGGCTGGCTAAGAGCAACAGAAGCACCGATGAACGTGACAAGCGCTGTCAAAATAAAAATCTTTATTTTCATAGCTGTCTCCTTGAGCCGAGTTTCACTGTTTTAAATTAAAATTTTTGAATTAAGATTTTTCAGGCAGGTTTTTCATACCTGCCTGTTTTTATTTTACGTGAAGGTTTTATGAATACAGATTATTTTTTCTTTACAGGAGCTTTTTTTTCTTTATTATAAACTTCCCATATCCAATATGAAACTGCTTTAAGTTCATCATCAGGGAGATTCATCGGAGCCATCAATCCCCACTTCTCAAGCCCTATTGGAAGAAGCACTGATTTTTCTTTTGACGGGTTTTTTATGAAATCCACCATGTGCGCTATTGCTTTTTTTCTGTCGTTAAATGCCTCGTGATAATGGCCTGAAAGTCCTATAATCGGAGGAGCTGTTTTTGGCGGCGGGCCATAGCTGTGGCATACTGCACAGCTCTTTTCATACACAGCCTTGCCCTTGTCGAAAAGCTTGTCAGTTTTTTCAGCAGCTAAAACAATACCTGAAAAGAACAAAGTAAAAACCGATACAATTATCAAAGCTTTCATTTTTTCCTCCATGTAATCTTTTGAGCTAATTTTATTAGATTTCTACTTAGAATATCTCATATCCTGGCTTAAATATCAATTATTATCTTAGACTGTGTATCTGGATTTTTTTGATTTATCTGCTTCCTGCTTTTTTGCCTCGTATCCTTTTCTGCCCATCATCCCGTAAGTGAAATTTTTACCTTCTTCTACTCCGGGCTGGTCAAAGGGATTTACATCGCAGAGTATTCCTGTAAAAACTGTCGCTATCTCAAAGAAATGAAACAGCTGTCCGAGGTAGTAAGCATTTATCTGCGGGATTGTTATTGTCATATTCGGTTTTTTGGTCCCTGCAAGCGCAAGAGCTGTAGCGTTTTGTTCTGTTTTAATAAGTTCAGAAAGCTTATGTCCTCCCAGATATCTTATTCCTTCAATTTCATTAAAGACCTTCGGGATCTCAATATTAGAAAAATAATCCTCTACACTTATAAATATTATTACTTTGTCTTCCGGCCCTTCCATCCAGAGCTGGAGCTGTGAGTGCTGGTCTGTTGTCCCCAATGACGGGTATGGAGTAAATCCGATTCCATTTTTTCCAAGACTCTCTGCCCACAACTGACAGAACCATTCAGCCATAGGCTTAAGCCCGTCAGCATAAGGAACCATCACATTTATGAATCTCTTTTTTTCTGTTTTCATAAGATAAAGAAGTGTTCCAAAAAGATATGCAGGATTTTTCCATATGTCTTCATTTTTGCATCTTTGAGAAATGTCTTTTGCGCCTCTTAAAAATTCATTCGAATCAATCCCCATAACTTCCGCAAGCAAAAGTCCAACTGGGCTAAGCACAGAAAATCTTCCGCCAACATTATGCGGGATCGCAAATGTCTTGAATCCTTTTTCATTCGCAATTTTTCTCAGGTTTCCCTTCTCAGGATCAGTGGTTGCTATGAATTTTTCTGAGGATCCTTTTAATCTGTCCCATAGAATCATAAAAGATGCCATTGTCTCTGCAGTGCTGCCCGATTTCGTTATCACATTCACAGATGTTTTCCCTATATCAATAATCGACAAAATCCTATCCATAGTTCTTGGGTCGACATTGTCGTATATAAAAATTTTCGGTTTTTTATCCAAATTATGAAATGGGCTGAGCGCTTCTAAGATTGCCTTTGGCCCTAGCGCAGATCCGCCAATACCGAGTATTATGAAATTTTCGAAATCTTTTTTAATTAGAGAACCGGTCTTTTTTATTTCTAATGTGTCTTGTTCAACGAGATCGATAAAACCAAGGCCGGGTAGTCCTCTGGTCTTTATCTTCTTGTCAACATCTCTTACTTTCGAGATTATGTTGTCTATCTGTTTTTTGGATAAACCGTTTTCAGAGATAACATCATGCATCATATTCGTAAAATCAAGCTGAAGCATAAGAATACTCCTTTATTGCGCCCTTCCCTTTACTGACCTGAGTCCTTCTATTAATATAAGCACAAAGACTATAGTGAATCCTATAAAAATTCCTATAATATTAATAATCCCAAGCCATAAAAGAAAAATAATGATCGCAAAAATAACGAGTAATTTTAAAAAACTGAAAAAAACCAGCATTCCTGCAGCACGGTCAGTTGTGCCGATAAGCCCTTCGACGCTCCAGACAATTGCCTTCAGATTAGCCAGCGCAAGAAGACCTCCTACGATAATGCCAAGAGGAAGTTTTTCCCATTCGATAAAGGCTGAAATTAAAGCAGCGGGAAGCAATATAACGAGAGTATTTTTATATATTCTTTTTATCATCTTTGCCGTCGTCCTCTAAAGATTTTTTTGCCATGCGCATTAATTCTCTGAATCCCGCAACAATTCCGAGCAGGAGAAATATGATTGTAAGCCATGGCGAAGTATTAAAGAATTTATCAAGACCATATCCTATTACAAGCCCGACAAAGGTTGAAAGAACAAGATTAATACCTATTACGCTTGCCTGATATAGATTTTTTAACAATGGCTTATCAGACATATTTTTTACCTATCGGCTTTTTTAGAAATAAAAGAAGGATATATTATTTGAACGGGTTCATCTGCCGATAGCCCAACAATAAATTTCAAGATATCAAAGGTAGAAAGTTTCAAAACACAATGAAAATCAGCGGAGATATTATGTTCTGCCTCTGTTACCATAAAAATTAAATCCTTCTCTCTTTAACATTCTTTAAAAGACTCGTAAGCCGCCCTGACCGTTTTTTCGATATCTCTCTCAGAATGCGCAAGAGAAATGAAACCGGCTTCAAACTGCGAAGGAGCGATATTTACTCCTCTTTTCAGCATTCCTGAAAAGAATTTCGAGAACTTTGCTGTGTCGGATGTCTTTGCGGTAGAGTAGTCAACAACATCAGTATCTGTAAAATATGTGCAGAACATCGAGCCTGCTCTGTAAAACTTTGTGCTCACGCCTGCTTTCTTCGCAGAATCTATAAGTCCGTCTTCCAATGCTGATGAAAGAATTTCTAATTTCTTATATGCAACTTTTGCAGAAATGAGTTTTAACGTCTCGATACCCGCAGTCATCGCCAAGGGATTTCCGGACAATGTGCCCGCCTGATAAACAGGGCCTTCAGGAGAAATCATGGACATTATTTCTTTTTTCCCTCCGTATGCTCCGACAGGAAGTCCTCCGCCTATAACCTTTCCAAGACATGTCATATCAGGTTTTATCTTATAAAACTGCTGAGCACCTCCATAAGACACTCTGAATCCTGTCATCACTTCGTCAAATATCAGAACTATTCCATGCTTCTCAGTAAGTTCTCTCAATGCATCAAGAAATCCAGGCTTTGGAAGAACACATCCTATATTTCCCACAACAGGTTCGACTATCATGCATGCTATTGATTTCCAGTTTTTTTCGATAGATGCCTTTACTGACTCGATATTATTAAACGGCAGGGTTATAGTATTTTTTGCGTATGACTCTGGAACGCCCGGGCTGTCAGGAAGACCGAATGTTGCCGCGCCCGAGCCGGCCTTGACAAGCAGACCATCTGCATGTCCATGATAGCATCCTTCGAATTTTATTACCGCGTCTCTTTTTGTAAATCCTCTGGCAGCTCTTATTGCGCTCATTGTTGCTTCAGTTCCAGAATTAACCATCCTCACCTTATCCATCGATGGATATGCCTTGACGACCATATTTGCAAGTTCGATCTCAAGCTGGGTCGGCGCTCCATAACTAGTGCCTTTTTCAGCTGCCTTCTTTAATGCCTTAACAACCTTTGGATGCGCATGTCCCAAAATTAGCGGGCCCCAAGACAGAACATAATCAATATATGAATTTCCGTCCACATCATATATTCTTGAACCTTTTGCCCTTGAAATAAATATGGGATTCCCTCCTACAGCCTTAAATGCCCTGACCGGGCTGTTAACGCCTCCGGGAATTACTTTCTTTGCTGCCTCAAAAAGTTTATGGGATTTTCTATAGGTTTTCATAGATAGAAAGTCTATCACGAAAAAGTTTTTTATGTCAAACAATTGATATATAATAGATTCGTTAAAATGTTACGAGAGGTAAATTATGAAAGTTGCAAAGCTTTATTCATTTAATGACATTCGAATTGAAGATATGCCTGCCGCATTAATCGGAGAAAAAGATGCGCTCATTAAGACAAGGGCTTGCGGAATATGCTCAGGCGATGTGATGCCATGGTATATAGAGAAAAAAGCGCCTCTGGTTTTAGGGCATGAACCTGCAGGAGAGATTGTAGAAGTTGGGAAAGAAGTAAAATCCTTCAAAGTCGGCGACAGGGTTTTTGTTCACCATCATGCGCCTTGTTTGAAATGCAGATTCTGCAAAAGAGGGGATCATGTTCAGTGCGAGACATGGAGAAAAACAAAAATAATTCCCGGAGGGCTTGCTGAATATATTCTTATACCTGAGATAAACCTTGAGAACGACACTTTGAAACTTCCGCGTAACTTTAGTTTTGAAGATGGAACATTAATAGAACCAACTGCATGTGTTGTCAAAGCAATTAAAAGAGCAGATATTAGACGCGGGGATACAGTGCTTGTTATCGGGCTTGGAGTCATGGGAATGTTGAATATTATGGTTGCAAGAAAATACGGTGCTATGAGAATAATTGGCGCTGACATGATTCAGTTCAGACTTAATAAGGCAAAAGAACTGGGCGCTGATGAAACAATAGATGTGTCAAAAGACAATCTGATGGACGCTCTTAAAGAATTAACTCATGGAGACATGGCAGATATCGTGATTGTAGGGCCAAACAGCGCTAGCGCAATGACGCAGGGAATAGAATCTGCTGCACCTGGAGGAAAGGTTATATTCTTCACGCCTGCAAAGCCTGATGAAAAACTAGTCATTGATCCAAATGAGATTTATTTTAAGGACATCAATATAATCACAAGCTACTCATGCGGGCCCGATGACACAAAAGAAGCGCTCAAATTAATAAAACAGGGAGCAGTAAAGGCTGATAAACTTATAACGCACAGATTTCCTATAGAAAAAACAGCAGAAGCTTTCAGACTGACGGCAGAAGCAAAAGACTCACTGAAGAGTGTGGTTGTGTTTTGGTAATTTCTACCCTCCTCTTTCTTGACCTCTGTAATCAGCCAATGGTAGCATTACATAAGATACAACGATATATTTGTTGTATGAAGAGAACTAATATAATGTTTACTGTTCTAAAGCACAGAAAAACAGTTGCACTTGAATCATATAAAGAAGGATTCATAAGCCTCGGCAAACTTTCTGAAGTTCTCGGCATGGATATTGTCAGTACCCGCCTTTATCTGAAAAAACAGGGGATTCGTATCCTTATGCAAAGGCACTCTGATGTTTTGCAGGATGCTGTAAGTGCCTAAGATTTTATGATTAAGAAGAAGCCACCAATTTCCTGCGACTGGAGAATTAAGCCAAGAGCAAGTAAGGCGATATCTTCAAAAAACAAAAGCGCTTTATACAAACACAAAGGCCAATTCAAATGGCAGGGAATTAAGATAGAAAAATATAAGCAACATGGCAAAGACTGGGCAGACATTGCAAGGCAGACATTAATAGGCAATAATGAAGAAACTGCAAAATTTCACCTCAGATATTTTGAGATCGCATCAGGGGGCAGAAGCAGTTTTGAAAAGCATAGGCACGAACACGTTGTGATATGTGTAAGAGGGAAAGGAAAAGCATTAGTAGGAAAAAATATTTATGAAATAAACAACCTTGATGTTTTATATATTTCACCTGACACTCCCCATCAATTAAAAAATCCGTATAAAAACCCCTTTGGATTTTTCTGCATAGTAAACGCAAAAAGGGACAGGCCAAAGATTCTTTCTGCGGAGAAAATATAGTGCTTAGCAATATTCTCATCGTAGAAGACGACAGAAAGATAGCAAAGGTCGTAAAAATATATATCGAACAAGCAGGATTCAGAGCAGCCCATTTCGAAAAAGGCAAAGATGCGATCGAGGCCGCATTGAAAGAAATCCCTATGCTCGTTATTCTGGATTTAATGCTTCCTGATATGACCGGCGAGGAAGTGTGTCAAGAGTTAAAAGAGATAGGAGATTTCCCGATAATCATGCTTACGTCAAAATCCTCAGAAGAAGAAAGGATCGCAGGATTCGCACTCGGCGCAGACGACTATATTGTAAAACCTTTCTCACCCAGAGAACTGGTTTATAGAGTGAAAGCGCTTCTAAAAAGATCACAGAAAAAAGACTTTGACGAAACAGCGCCTCTTAGTTTTAATAATGGAAATATTGTAATAGACGGTCAGACTTATGAAGTAAAAAAGAACGGCACTCTATCGAATCTCACTCCGACAGAATTTAAAGTTCTTTTCACGATTGCTTCGTATCCGAGCAAAGTATTTACAAGAGACGAACTGGTTGAAAAAGCGCTTGGATACCAGTTTGAGGGATATGAAAGAAGCATTGACGCTCACATTAAAAATATCAGGCAGAAGATCGAAGAGGATCCCAAAAATCCTGCGCTCATACAAACAATCTACGGCGTGGGCTACAGATTTGCAGGGAAAAAAGATGTTTAAAAGTTTATGGATAAAATTTCTTGTTTTATTGCTGCTTGTCTCATTAATCGCACTTTCATCTGCATTTATGCTCAGAGAACTGATGATTAAAGATTTCAGAAAATTTCAAGAAGGCGAGATGGAAGACAAAGTTTACAGGGTCATGATTGACATAGAAGGTTCCTATGAAAAGAATTTCCGATGGAATAACGACTTAATAATCAGAGACACTGTTCTGGCTCTTATGCAAGGCCTTGAAATAAAAATTAAAGACACAAACGATACCGTTGTAATCGATACAGAAAAAGCGCTGAATACAGTCACTCCCCTGATGAAGCAAAAAATTATGGCAATAACAGATTTTAAAAATGCTGACAGATCTGAGAATTTTGAGCCTTATCAATTATTTCACAAGGGGAAGGAAATCGGCACGTTAGAGGTAAAATTTTTAAAACACAAAAAGGAAGACATTTTTATTAAAAGAACAAATAAATTTCTATTTGTCTCACTTCTGGCACTAGGCGGTGTTGCCATATTACTCAGCATCATTTTTTCAAGCAGGTTAACAAAACCTATAAAAAAACTTGCGTCTGCAGCAAAGCAAATAAGTGAAGGTAATCTTAAAAGCAGGGTAAAAAGCACAGGCAATGATGAGATCGGGAAACTTTCAGAATCATTTAATATAATGGCAAAAAGCCTTGAGCTGCAGGAGTCACTAAGGAGAAGGCTTATTTCAAATACTGCGCATGAACTTAGGACGCCTCTTAGCGCAATGCGAGGGGAGCTCGAAGGAATAATTGACGGACTTCTGCCAATGAATAAAGAGCAGATACAGTCGTTATATGAAGAAACAGGCAGGCTTAAAAACATTCTTGATGGGATAGAAGAGCTCACTCAGGCACAGATTAGTTCTCTCACTCTGAAAAAGCAATTGATAGAAATAAAACCTTTCCTGAAAAACATCATCGAAAGATTCAATAAATCTTTTCTGGACAAAGGCGTTTCAATCAAACTCGAATCCGATGAAAAACTCATTATCAATGCCGACCCTGACAGGCTGAGCCAGATCGTTATAAATCTTTTAAGCAATGCATTGAAGGCAACCAAAAAAGGCGGAAGCGTGTTAATTAAAACAGGCGCGCAGGATTCAGAGACTTTTCTTGAAATAAAAGACACTGGCTGCGGCATAAAAGAAGAACATTTGCCTTATATATTTGAAAGGTTTTACAGGCTTTCTGATGATGGGCTTGGTCTTGGACTCGCAATTGTAAAGGAACTGGTCGAAGCACATAGTTGGAGAATAGAGGCAAAAAGCATCTTCGACAAAGGCTCAACATTCACACTCTACATCACGGATTGATTATCTTCTAGTAGTAGTAGTAAGAGCAAAGGTACAATATTTTCGCTCTCGTAGGGTCGTATCGACATTCTCGGTCGAATCGACCTCCGAGGCTTTTTCCTCTTGATTATTTGATAAACGAATATCGGCAAAATAAAACCTCTTAAATACTATAATCCTGCATGATAAGCTAACTTCACAATTCTTCATAATTCATTCGCTGTTCCTTCACAATATATTGATATTCTGTAACCAGTAAAACAATAAAACAAAGATGAAGGGAGGTGAACATATGAAAAAGATTGCACTTATAGTTTTAGTTGCAGCAATAGTTGTATTTGCAGGAAGCGCTGTTTACGCCTTTGGTCCATGGGGTGGTGGATGCGGAACATGTTTTACAGGCGGACCAAATACAACAACACCGATAAATATTGAGGCAGCTAAGAAATTTCAGCAGGAAACAGCCAGCCTGAGAGAACAGATGTGGCTTAAAAGAATCGAGATACAGAACGAATATACCAAGCCAACACCTGATCTTAAGCGCATAGCTGATCTGCAGAAGGAAATGATTGATATCAGAACACAGATACAAACAGCAGCTCAAAAGAATGGATTCCCTGCAATGGGACGCGGCATGATGGGCGGCATGAAAGGTGGACGAGGCATGATGGGCGGCGGACCATTCAATAAATGGTAATTTCTTATTCCCTCCAGGGCTGGGAAGCTCTGCTTCCCGGCCCGCTCCTGAAAGCAGCAAGATAATCAGATAAATGAACAGCGAAAAAATAAGACAACAAAATTGACTCTGAAAGTTATAAAATAAATAAAATGAAGAAAATAATAATATTAATAATTTTTTTAATGCTGGCAATAGACTTTGCCGCTCCTTATGAATCTTTTTCTCAGTCTCCTAAAAATAAATGGCGCGAGAAAGCTCCTTACGGTGATTATTGTCCTGGTTATAAGGGAGACTGGTACGGAGCAAAACAAGCAGTATATACACCAGAGCAGGCAAAGCTGATAGTAGAAGAATATTTTTCAGATTCAGATTCCACGATTGGGACAATAAGAGAAAGAAAATGGTTTTTTATCGTAGATATTTTGGGCAAGGACAACTCATTGATAGATGTTGTAATAGTTGACAAGAGAACAGGCAGGATAAGATCTATTCATTAAGTGAAATTTTTGCTTCTCTGTTTCGATAACCAAACAATCAATAAAATAGTACCATTTTTTAAGAAGAAATATTAAAATATATGACTTTAAAACATACCTCAGATATTCACAGGAGATAAAATTGGAACAAAAAGACAAAACACAGACAATAATCGACAAAATATGGAGTTTTTTTTCGTCAATAACGTTCGCAGTTATATTATTTGGTTTGATTGCCATTACATCTATAATCGGCACATTAATCGAACAAAATGCCTCGGCTGAAAAAAATCTTGAGACGATCGGCAAACTATTTGGTGATAGCTTTGCTCCGCAGATATATACCATGTCAGAAAAGCTCGGATTTATGGACATGTATCATTCATCTTGGTTTATAGGACTGCTCATGCTTTTTGCAGCTAATCTGATTATATGTTCCATAGACAGACTTCCTGCAATATTAAAACTTGTCAAAGACAAGGTTAAGCCTATGTCTGAAGAGCGGTTTAAAAGCGCCGGCTCTAAAAAAGAAATAGCCCTTAAAGGAAAACCTGATGCTGTTAAGGACTTAGTTGCCTCTGCAATAAAAAAATCAGGATTCAATGTGTCAGAGTCAAAAGAATCCTCCGGGTATCAGCTCTATGCAGAGAAAGGAAATTACACAAGGCTCGGAGTTTATATAACACACTTCAGCATACTTTTTATACTTCTTGGTTCATTAATTGGAACGGTGTTCGGGTTTAAGGGATTTGTCAAAATTCCGGAAGGAAGAGCCACCTCAATAGCATTTTCCACGAATAACCAGATGTCAAAAACAGAAGAAGTTGAAATGGACAAAATACTTGAGAAACTTCAGACAACATCAGACGGCAATCTGGAAGAGACAGCAAAAGCTCTCAGTATATCTGTAGAAGACTTAAATGCAAAGATGAAACAATACGGCATCAAACCGCTTGGATTCACATTGAGATGTGATAATTTTCAGTTAGATCTTTATAAAGATTCCGCTATGCCGAAGAAATACAGCAGCGAGCTCACTATAATGGAAAAAGGGAAAGATATATTTTCAAAAAACATCGAGGTTAATGTCCCTTTAGCATATAAGGGATTTACTTTCTATCAGGCCAGCTATGAAACATTTTCAAATCCAGAGGCAAAACTTATCTATAACATAGTAACAAAAGACGGTCATGCCTCCGGGAAAAAGGAACTCCGTCTTAATGAAAAATTTACAATCCCCGGCACAAATATCGAAGGCAAATTGCTGAGTTTCAATCCTGCGCTCTCATTTGACGAACAGGGCAAGGCAGTGGCAACAGCTCAGAATTTGATAAATCCTGCTGTATTCATAGAATTCTCTGAAAAAGGAAAAGTCAAATATGCAGGATGGCTTGTGAAAAGATATCCTGAGACATGGACACTCCCTGACGGGCAAGTGATAGAGTTCATTGACTACTGGGGAGTTGAGGCAACAGGGCTGCAGGTAAGAAAAGACCCTGGTGTTGTTATAGTGTATTTCGGATGCTTTTTAATAGGGATAGGATTGTATATCGCATTTTTCACGAGCCACAGAAGATTATGGGCAAAATTAGTCGAAGAGAAAAACAACACACGTGTTTTTTTTGCTTTTACTGCCAATAAAAACAGGGAAGGCTTTGAAAGAAAGATTGACAAGATAGTTAATTTTTTAAGCAAATCAGCAGCAGGAGGAAAATAAATGGGAAGCTCTGCCTTATTTGGAATAGCAACAATATCTTATATTCTTGCAATGATAGTTTACATAACTTATCTTGCATCCAGAAACCAGCAGGTTGGAGTAACAGCAACGACACTCACAATTATTGGATTTGTTTCTCAGACATTTGCATTTCTTATCAGATGGGCAGAATCATATGCGCAGTGGACAGCACTCACGCCTGACAGTACATTTATAATATCTCTTATCAGAAGCGTGCCTTTAAGAAATCTGTATGAGTCCCTGATATTTTTTGTCTGGTGTCTCATACTTGGATATCTGGTAATTGAATTCAAATACAAGAACCGTTCTTTTGGCGCATTCATAACTCCGGTTGCAGGTCTGGCGCTTGCATTTATAGACCTTTCAGGAATGTCAAAAGAAATACAGCCATTGGTCCCGGCGCTTCAGAGCAACTGGCTTCTGGCCCACGTTATGATGAGCTTTATAGCCTATTCAGCATTTGCATTATCTTTCAGCACAGGGCTTATGTATCTCATCTCCACTTCAGAGACACAAAAAAGAAAAAATACATTTTGGATACTATTCACAGTCTTCGGGCTGCTTCTTGGCCTGACTTCACAAAGCCCTGAAACAATCGGACTCTGGATTATAAGTTTTGCTTTAGTCTTGGGCGTTGATTTGAAGCTCAATATAGATATTACAAAACGCATATTCGAAAAAGATGGCAGCTCCTCAAACAAAAAGCTAAAGGCAGTTCTGAGCGTTATAGGCCTTTCACTAGTAAGCATTGCTGCCATATTCATACTTATCCAGCTTGTTAAACTACAGGTTATCAAGGCTGATGAGGTAGCACAGGTAAGACATATGGGGACGCTTTCAAAAGCTGCTTCATTTACAGGAAGCGCAATGGGTGTAGTAGGCATGCTGCTTTTCCTGGGAATAGTGATGATTAAATATCTGACGCTGAAAAGAGAATACTATCTGTTCTGGACATTAAGCATGGGCATATTCGCCTTTTTGCTTCTTGCAATGGGGCTGGATTTTATTGTTTTCAAGGTAATGGAAGTGACGCCCCCTCACGGGAACAGCATAACACTCAGAGCCACATTGATGAATGCCTCACCTGTTATTGTTGTAATAAGCTATACACTACTTATAGTATTTCTCTATTGCATATGGCGATATGGATCATTCTTAAAAAACATTATTTCAAAGGTAAATATCTCTCATGAATTTCTGGATGAGATTACCTACAAGAGCATTTCAGTAGGATTCCCTGTCTTTACTCTAGGCGGCCTGATATTCGGAGCTATATGGGCAGATCAGGCATGGGGAACATACTGGGGATGGGATCCTAAGGAAACATGGTCGCTCATAACATGGTTTGTCTATGCATTCTACCTGCACAGCAGGCTGCTAAGGGGATGGAAAGGAAAAAAAGTTGCTGTTGTTGCAGTAATTGGCTTTGCTATTGTCATCTTTACTTATCTAGGCGTTAACCTCCTGCTTTCAGGACTGCATTCTTACGGCAGCATGGAATAATAATATCAGCTGAATCTAAAATGGCAGACCGTTTCAACGGTCTGCCATTTTTTATTTTTGTCTGGAGATATAATCCATAAATATATTATAGATTTTGGGAATAGTCCTTTTCTTATGTGTAATCAAATAAAAATTTCTTTTTATTTTAAAATCATCCAGCTTTGCTTCCTTTAGAAGTTTGGTCTTCAGTTCGTCAGCAACAGCTATTCTTGAAATAACAGAAATACCAAGTCCGGCCTTAACAGCCTGTTTAACAGCATCAGTTGAATTGAAAAACCCTGTAATATTCAGTCTGTCAATACTTATTCCCTTGCTATCCAGAAACTTTTCAAATTCTCTTCTTGTGCCGGAACCTTCTTCCCGCATAATCAATGGAAACTTTATCAATTCGCCGAGAGATATGTTCTTTTTTATGCCAAAATGCGGTGATGCGATTACAATCAGCTCATCATCCATAAATGGGATATAATTTATCTCCTTGTTAATAAATTTTGATCCCACAACTCCTAACAGCAGTTCGTGTTTCATTATCTTTGTAACAACATCTTTTGTATCAGATATGAATATTTGAAAAGTGGCAGAAGGATATTTTTTTCTGAATAATCCTATTACCCGGGGCAATATATAAGTGCCGGGAATAGAGCTTGCGCCCACTGCAAGTTCGCCTGTAATTTTTCCTTTGTAATTTTTTAAAGCATCTTTGAAATTGCCAGCTTTTTCAACTATCTCTGTTGCAAAATTGTAGAGCATATCTGCTTCTTTGGTAGGAATTATTGTTTTCCCCATTCTGTCAAATAATCTACAGTTAAGATCTGTTTCTAATTTCTTTATATGTTCGCTTATTGTAGGCTGGGTGAGAGATACCAGTTCTGAAGCCTTTGAAAAACTTTTACTTTTATATACAGAAAGAAAAATTTTTAAATGATGTATATCCATTTAAAATCTCCTTTGGTGCTTTTGTGTAATTGTAACAAATTGGAAAAATTATTTAAGAATGCTTCAATTATTTTAATAAAAAAATGTCTTTTTTAAATCTTGCAACCAAAATCCTTGATAAGCTATAATGATTTGAAAATATTAAAAAGATACCGCATAATAAATGCCGCATGAGAGTTTACTCAGTAGGAGGTAAATATGAATAGTATAAAAACATTATTCTTGCTTGTTTTCTTAAGCCTGTTACTTGTATGGGCCGGAGCAGCGCTGGGCGGAAAACAGGGAATGACAATAGCTCTTATTTTTGCAGTATTAATGAATTTATTTACATACTGGTTCAGTGATAAAATTGTTCTTAAAATGTACGGTGCACAACAAGTAACAGAATCAGAAGCACCGGAACTTTACGGAATAGTCAGAAGACTCGCACAAAAAGCAGAAATGCCAATGCCAAAGGTTTATATTATGGAACAAGAGCAGCCTAATGCATTCGCAACTGGAAGAAATCCTAATCATGCTGCTGTAGCCGTAACAACCGGTATAATGCGAATTCTGAGCAGCGAAGAACTTACCGGCGTTATAGCTCATGAGCTTGCACACATAAAGCATAGAGATATTCTTATAAGCACCATTGCTGCAACTATTGCCGCTGCAATAAGTTATCTTGCACAGATGGCACAGTGGGCTGCATTATTTGGCGGACATAGAGGCAACGACGAAGAAGGCGGCAGCAGTCCTGTCGCAGCAATCGCAATGATGATTGTGGGGCCTATTGCTGCCCTGCTTATTCAAATGGCAATATCCCGCTCGAGAGAATATGCAGCTGACGAAGGCGGCGCACGCCTTGCAGGAAACCCCAGGTCGTTGGCAAGTGCGCTCAGAAGACTTCATTTCGCATCCCAGCAGATACCAATGGATGCAAATCCGGCAACTTCTCATATGTTTATAGTCAATCCACTAACAGGCGGAGGTCTTCTAAAACTTTTCAGCACGCATCCTCCTATGGAAAAAAGAATTGCACTTCTAGAATCAATGAACCTTTAAGGAGATTATTTTATTGTTTCATCAAAAAATATCTGATATATACTTTACTCTTAGAGAGAATATCACGCAGAATAAGCCACTCTAAATTATGAAAACCCTTGTTACAGGCGCGACTGGATTTATAGGCAGCTTCCTTGTTGAGGAATTATTAAAACAAGGGCATCAAGTAACCTGTCTTGTAAGAAAAACATCTAATCTCCGCTGGATTGAAGATCTTGATGTAAAACTTATTTACGGCGACTGTTCAGACAAGCAATCTCTTCTCGATTCAATAGCAGACGCAGACTTCGACTATGTGTTCCACCTTGCAGGCATTACAAAAACCTTTGATGCAAAAAATTTTTTTCACATAAACGCAAAGGGCACTGAAAATCTGATAGAGACAGTGGCAGAAAAAAATCCCAGTATCAAAAAATTTGTTTATCTTAGCAGTCTTGCTGCAGCAGGCCCCAGTCATGACGGAAAACCTCTCAATGAATCATTTGAACCAAGACCCGTCTCTTCTTACGGCAAGAGTAAGCTTGAGGGTGAAAAAAGAGTCCTAAAATATAAAGATCAAATGCCTGTTATTATTATCAGACCTCCCGCAGTATACGGTCCGAGAGACCGGGACATGTATACGCTTTTCAAGCTTGTAAAAAAGGGAATATCTTTCTGCTGGGGGAGCTGTTATTATTCTTTAATTTATGTCGAAGACCTTGCCAAAGGGATAGCGCTGTCTGCTGAAAATGATTCCAAGTCAGGCGAGGTTTATTATCTCTCAGACAATAGAGTCTATTCAAACGAAGATATAGTAAATGAAATATCTTCAGCTGTAGAAACAAAACCTGTAAAATTCAAGATACCGAGATTTATTATGCCCCTTATAGCAAATATTGGACAAAAAATAAGCAAAGATAGTATTATTAACATTGATAAAATAAAAGAGTTACAATACTCTTACTGGACATGCAATTCGTCAAAGGCACAAAACGAATTAGGCTTTAGTCCAAAAGTCAGAATAAAGGAAGGTGTTAAATGGACAGCGGATTGGTACAGGATTCATCAATGGCTGTAAAAAAATCATCAGACATCTTTGAAAAGTGTCTTAAATTCACAAAGGCAAAAGAACTAATATCTTTCGGCATCTATCCTTATTTCAGAGTTATTGAGAGCGCACAGGATCCAGTCGTGATCATTAACGGCAAAAAAATGATCATGATAGGATCGAATAATTATCTCGGACTTACAAGCCATCCAAAGATAAAAGAATCCGCAATACAAGCTGTTAAAAAATATGGTTCCGGCTGCGCAGGTTCACGCTTCCTAAATGGAACCCTTGATATACACGTAGACCTTGAGAATAAACTTGCGAAATTCATGAGAAAAGATGCAGCGCTTGTTTTCTCAACAGGATATCAGGTTAATCTCGGAGTTGTGTCTGCGCTTATTGGTAAAAATGACCTCGTGATAATCGATAAAATGGATCATGCAAGCATAATCGACGGCTGTAAGCTTTCTTACGGCGAGGTTAAAAAATTCAGACATAATGACATGACTGATCTGGATCGTGTCTTAAAAGAAAATGAAGATCGAACAAAACTCATAGTGGTTGACGGCGTGTTCAGCATGGAAGGTGACATTGCAAAACTTCCTGATATCGTAGAACTTGCAAAAAAATATAATGCAAGGCTGATGGTTGATGATGCACACGGCATCGGAGTCCTTGGAAAAACCGGACGCGGTACTGCAGAACACTTTGGACTCGAAAAAGATGTTGACCTTATAATGGGCACATACAGTAAATCTCTTGCATCAATCGGTGGATTTATAGCAGGGGATGAAAATATAATACATTATATAAAACATTTTGCTCGCTCTTTAATGTTCAGCGCAAGCCCTCCTCCTGCATCAATAGCTGCTGTAAGCGCTGCTGTTGACATTATCGAGAATGAACCTGAGCGCAGAGAACAACTATGGAAGAATACAAACAAAATGCTTAAAGGTTTCAGGGATCTCGGCTTTGAAATAGGTCCAAGCGAAACTCCTATAATACCTGTGATTGTAGGAGAAGATGAGAATGCCTTTAAAATGGCAATGATGCTTCAGGAAGAAGGGATTTTTGCAAACGTTGCAGTGAACCCTGCGGTCCCTGCAGGCAAGGCACTGATAAGAACAAGCTATATGGCTACTCATACTGATGAACACCTCGACTTAGTGCTTGATATTTTTGCAAAAGTTGGGAAATCGCTGGGGTTAATAAAGTAGTTTAAATCTCTATAGAGAATATACCCTCTTGTATCCCGTAAAAATTATAGAGGCTAATACAGAGAAAAGTCTTGATCAGTTTATAAATCTTCCATTTCATCTGTATTCCAAAGACAGACTGTATGTATCATCTCTCATAAAAGAGATCAAAGAAGATTTCTCATCTAAAAATCCTTTCTTTAACCACGCTAAGGTCAAATTCTTTATTGCAGAAAAAAATGACGTTGTATCCGGCAGAATCGCATCAATACTCAATCAAAGACACATAGAATTTCACAATGAGAAAACTGGGTTCTTTGGTTTCTTTGAATGCTTAAATGACACTGAAGTATCATCCGCATTACTAAAAAGGGTATCTGAAGAACTCAAAAATGAAGGGATGGAAACAATCAGAGGACCGATGAATTTTTCGACTAATGAGTACTGCGGATTTCTTACAGATGGGTTTGATGAACCGCCAATGCTTATGACATCTTATAACATGCCTTATTACAATAATCTGATGGAAAATTGCGGAATGCTAAAATCAAAAGACCTGTATGGCTATATATATAACGTAGAATCCGAGCTTCCTGAAAAAATACTCA
The DNA here is from genome assembly GCA_021373015.1 of Nitrospiraceae bacterium. Taxonomy (NCBI): domain Bacteria; kingdom Pseudomonadati; phylum Nitrospirota; class Nitrospiria; order Nitrospirales; family Nitrospiraceae; species Nitrospiraceae bacterium. The sequence continues at coordinate 155,149 of JAJFTJ010000007.1, read as the reverse complement.
GAGTCGCTGCAATAGCAGAAAAAAGAAGAATTACAGTGAGGCCTGTGAATAAAAAGAATTTTAAAGCCGAAATGGAAGCATTCAAGGATATTTATAATTCCGCATGGAAAAATAACTGGGGATTCATACCTTTGACTGACGAGGAGCTTGATCATCTCGGAAAACGATTAAAAGATATAGTTGTCCCTGAACTTACATTGATCGCTGAACATAATTCAAGACCTGTCGGGTTTATGGGCATGCTCCCTGATTTTAATTATGTATTGAGACAAATGAAAGGAAAGCTTAATCCAATCACAATTGTAAAAGCACTTTATTATTCGAGAAAAATAAAAGACTTGAGGATGCTGCTTCTTGGCATTAAGGAAGAATACAGGTTCAGAGGAGTGGACGCCATCCTTTTCAGAGAAGGATTCAGGGGAATAAAAACAGGAAATTACAAAAGAGTTGAGTTCTCATGGATATTAGAAGATAATAAACCTGTACAACAGCTCGTCGAGATGATAGGCGGCAGGCTTTATAAAAAATACAGGATATATGAAAAAAAATTATAAAATACTTTTATTGTTTTCTTGACCAGCAAAAAAAATGTATGATATGAAATCACAGCATTAAAATTCCAAAAATGCAGGAGGAGAAAATGACTCCAGAGGATCTCAAATATCACAAAGAACACACGTGGGTTAAAGTATCGGGGAAAAAAGCAACAATAGGAATTACTGATTATGCTCAGGACGCTCTTGGAGATATTGTTTATATCGACCTTCCGGAAACAGACACGACAATTGACATTAATACTGAGTTAGCAGAGATCGAATCAACAAAAGCAACTTCTTCTGTTATAAGTCCTGTAAGCGGGAATATCGTTGCAGTAAATGACGATCTTTCAGAGTCACCTGAAATAATGAATGAAGAGCCATATGGAAAAGGCTGGATAGCGGTAATCGAGATGGAAGACGAATCAGAGCTGGAAGACCTGCTTGATGCCTCAGAATATGAAAAGCATATTGAAGAAGAATCAAAGTAAATGAAACAGATCGTCCTTGGTTCAGGACCAGGAGGCTATGTAGCAGCAATCAAAGCTGCACAGAGAGGAGCGCAGGTCACTGTAATAGAGAAGGACGAGGTTGGAGGCACATGCCTTAATTGTGGCTGTATTCCGGCAAAGGCGCTTATAGCGTCTTCAGAAGCATTTGCAAAAGCAAAAAGACTGGATGAGTTCGGAATAGAAGTAAAAGGTGAAATTCTCGCAAACGCTCAGAAAATTAATCAGAGAAAAAACAATATAATATCTGTTCAGGCCAAAGGCATCAGAACATTGTTTAAAAGCTGGGGAATCACATTTAAAGAAGGACAAGCCTCATTTATCTCTCCTCAAGAAATTCAGATAAAAAGCAAAGATGGTTCTATTGAAAATATAAAAACAGAAAAAACTATTATTGCTACAGGCTCAAGACCTGCCGAAATACCTTTGTTGAAATTCGACGGCCAGAAGATTTTCTCAAGCACAGATGCATTAAATCTCACATCAATTCCCAAAAGTGTTCTTATAATTGGTGCAGGGGTCATGGGCTGTGAATTTGCCTGTATCTACAAAGAACTAGGCAGCGAAGTAACAATGGTGGAGATGATGTCAAGGGCTGTAGTTCTTGAGGATATTGAAATATCTGAACAGCTTGAAAGAGAACTGAAAAAGAAAAAGATCACGCTTCTTACAAATGCCAAGGTTGAACAGATTGAAAAAATAGACAACGGCGTACGTGCAATTTTATCTGACGGGAAAGAAATCATAACTGAAAAAATAATAGTATCTATAGGAAGGACTTTTAACAGCGACTTTATGGGACTGGAAAACGCAGGAATTCAGATCGGAGAAAAAGGCGAGATATTAGTAAATGAAAAAATGGAAACAAATGCCGCCGGAATATATGCCATAGGAGATGTTACCGGGAAAATGCTTCTGGCGCATATTGCATCAAAACAGGGAATTGTTGCTTCGCTGAATGCATCAGGAGAAAAAGCATTGATGGACTACGATGCTGTTCCTGCAGCAATATTCACATCTCCTGAAATTGGATCCGTCGGCCTAAGAGAGCATCAGGCATTGGAAAAAGGCATAGACATAATAAAAGGTTATTTCCAATTCAGGAATCTTGGCAAGGCACATGCAATTGGAGAAATATCAGGATTTATAAAAGTGATTGGAGATAAAAAAGATGACAGGATTCTTGGCATGCATATTATCGGACCTCATGCTTCCGATCTTATCCATGAAGGAGCGATTGCAATAAAAACACGGCTTAAGATCAAAGATATTGCAAATACAATACACGCTCACCCGACCTTATCAGAAGGCTTAATGGAGGCCTCAGAAGATGCTCATAATGAGGCAATCCATGTTCTCAAAAAGTCACTAAAAAATTTATAATATAAATACCATTTTCATACAGGAGGCATTTTATGGGACAGATTACAGATGTACATGCGCGTGAAATAATTGATTCAAGAGGAAATCCTACAATAGAGGCTGAGGTATATCTTGACAGCGGGGCAATCGGCAGGGCAGCAGTGCCTTCCGGCGCATCAACAGGGCAAAGAGAAGCGCTTGAATTAAGAGACGGCGGCAAAAGATTTTTTGGAAAAGGAGTTTTAAACGCAGTAACAAATATTGTAAAAGAGATTGGACCGGCAATAAGAGGACTTGACTCATATGATCAGACTTATATAGACAATCTTCTCATAGAACTCGACGGAACAGAAAATAAAAGCAGACTCGGCGCAAATGCAATACTAGGAGCCTCGCTTGCTGTCTGCAAGGCATCTGCTGACGAAGCAGGAATGCCTTTATACAGATACATCGGCGGATGTAATGTAAAACAACTTCCGATACCAATGATGAACATACTGAACGGCGGCGCACACGCTGACAATAATCTTGATATTCAGGAATTTATGATAATGCCTCTTGGATTAGAAAGTTTTGCGTCTGCATTAAGAGCAGGAGTCGAGATATTCCATAACCTTAAGACTATTCTAAAATCCAAAGGACTTAATACTGCAGTAGGCGACGAGGGAGGATTTGCACCTGATCTTAATGGAAATGAAGCAGCCATAGAACTTGTTATGCAGGCAATCGAGAAAGCAGGATACAAGCCAGGGAAAGATGTCTATATTGCGCTTGATGTTGCAGCATCAGAGCTTTATTCTAAAAATAATTATAAATTTGACGGCAAGAACATCTCTTCAGAAGAGATTGTTTCCTATTATGAAAAATGGACTAACAAATATCCAATTCTTTCCATCGAAGACGGACTTGCAGAGAATGACTGGAAGGGCTGGAAAATGATGACTGAGAGACTTGGCAAAAAAGTCCAGCTTGTCGGAGATGATATTTTTGTAACAAATACAAAAATTTTGGAAAAAGGAATTGAAGAGGGAATAGCAAATTCTATTCTCATAAAACTTAATCAGATTGGAACTCTTACAGAAACCTTGGATGCAATCGAGATGGCTAAGAGAGCCGGGTACACAGCAATCATTTCTCACAGATCAGGCGAGACAGAGGACACTACAATAGCTGACCTTGCAGTTGCCGTTAATGCAGGATTTATAAAAACAGGCTCCCTTGCAAGAAGCGAGAGAGTATCAAAATATAACCGTCTGCTGAGAATAGAAGAAGAACTTGCTGACAGCGCTATATACAAAGGACTTGAAACGTTTTATAATCTTAAGGGATGAACTCTAATAACTTATTAAGGAAACAGGTTGTCTCTGAGATAAGGAAAAAGAGGCTCATAACATCAATTATTTTCCTGTTAAGCTTTATATATCTCATGATAAATCTGCTCTTCGGAGATTCAGGATTTATCAGATACAAACAGCTGATTAATAAAAAATCTTCCCTTGAAAACGAGATTGCAGCTCTGCACAAAGATACTGGGCAGATGAAAAAACAGATCGTAGCTTTAAAAGAAAATCCATTTTATCTTGAAAAACATGCACGAGAGGAGTTTGGATTAGCCAGACCTGACGAGTATATTTTCCAGTATGACAGATAGTCCACTGCATATTGCTTTTCTTTGGCACATGCACCAGCCTTTTTATAAAGATCCTTTTACTGGTGTTTACAGGCTTCCATGGGTCAGACTCCATGGAACAAAAGATTATCTGGACATGGTTCAGATTCTCGAATCATATCCCAGCATCAAACAAACATTCAATCTTGTACCTTCCCTGCTTGCTCAGCTTGCCGACTATACTGAAAATAATGCTGCTGATGACTATCTTAATCTTACTCTAAAAAAAGCATCTGATCTCACTGATCAGGATAAAATGTTCATACTCGAAAACTTCTTCCTTGCAAATTGGGATAATATGATAAAACCCTTTCAGAGATATTACGCCTTACTATTGAAAAGAGGATTGAGATTTACAAAAAGTGAACTTGCAAGGACTATAAAATATTTTTCTAATGAAGATTTTCTCGACCTGCAAGTGCTCTTCAACCTTAGCTGGGTAGACCCGATGTTCAGGGAAAAAGATCAGCTGCTTATAGAACTTACTAGAAAAGGCAGCTTATATACAGAAGAAGAAAAAAATCTGCTTATTGAAAAACAACTCGATATTTTAAAAAAAATTATACCCGAATATAAAAAACTTAATGCAAACGGACAAATAGAATTATCCACCACGCCTTTTTATCACCCAATTCTTCCGCTTATTTTTGATACTGACTCATCAAAGATAGCAATGCCTGGCGTCAGACTTCCGCAAAAAAGATTTTCTCATCCTGAGGATGCAAAAAGACAGATACGCGATGCTCTTGATTATTTTGAAAAAACATTTGGATACAGACCTCAAGGCATCTGGCCTTCTGAAGGATCAGTGAGTGAGGATGTTTTGAAAATGCTGTCTTCTGAGGGTATAAAATGGACAGCTACCGACGAAGCTGTTCTTGAAAACTCTCTTGGGAAGAATCTGAGAAATTCTTCAGGAGATATAATCGATCCTTCAATACTATATAAAACATACAGATATTCTGACGTATCACTCATATTCAGAGATCATAAACTGTCTGACCTGATAGGATTTGTTTATTCAGGCTGGAACAGCAAAAATGCTGCTGATGACCTTATAAACAAGCTCCTGAACATACAGGCATCTCTGCCTAAGAACAGACCTAATCTTGTCTCGATAATACTTGATGGTGAGAATGCATGGGAATACTATAAAAATGACGGTTATGATTTCTTGAAATATCTTTACGAGCGTCTTTCAAAAGAAGAAAGACTAAAGACAGTCACAGTATCAGAGCATATCAAAGAATCTGGCACAGGAGAAACCCTTAACAGACTTCATCCAGGCTCATGGATAAATGCAAACTTCGGTATCTGGATTGGTCATGAGGAAGATAATCTTGCATGGGATTATCTCAATGACACCAGAAGCGATCTAGTGACATTCTCAGAACTCAACAAGGATAAATCACTGGATGATGCATGGAAATCAATCTATGTTGCTGAAGGAAGCGACTGGAACTGGTGGTATGGAGATGATCACTCAACAGAAACACAGGAAGAATTCGATGAGCTATTCAGAAAAAATCTGATGCAGGTATATAACATTATCGGCACGGAAATTCCGCCTAACCTTTTTATCCCAATACTCAGAGAAGACAGGACCATCTCCCCTGAGATTACTATAAGGGGATTTATCACGCCTCAGATAGACGGAATAGTGAACAGTTACTACGAATGGTATCAGAGCGCAAGCATTGCTGTCGGCAAATCAGGCGGAAGCATGCACAAGTCAGAAAGCTTCATATCACACATCTATTATGGATTTAATCAAGAAAATCTTTTTCTAAGATTGGATCCAAAGGCTTCATTTGATGACATTTTATCAGACACTATTTTTTCCATAAACATAACCAAACCTTCTTATTTCAGAATTAATATAGAAAAAAAAGGCGGGAAATTCAAAGGGAAACTCTTGGAGAAAAAAGATGGTTCATGGTCAGAGATAAAAGATATATTTGATATCGCAGTGCAGGATATAATGGAAATAGCAGTAAAATTTAAAGACATAAACGCAAAAGAAAATGATGAGATTAATTTATATATCTCGATAATGAAAAATGGCGAAGAAATAGAAAGATGCCCTTGGAGGGGATATATAAGTCTGACAGTTCCTACCCCTGATTTCGAAGCCATGATGTGGTATTAAAACATGAAAGCGCTGATACAGAGAGTCTCAAAAGCAAGCGTTGAGGTTGACGGAAGGACGATAAGCAGGATTGATAAAGGCATGCTTATTTTCCTTGCGATCGAAAAAAATGACACGGATTCTGAGCTTGATTTCCTAGTGAAGCGGACGGCAAATCTAAGAATATTTGAAGATTCAGAAGGAAAGATGAATCTTTCCATCCAAGATATAAAGGGTGAAGCTCTTGTTGTTTCTCAATTTACACTTGCCGCCGACTGCAGAAAAGGCAATCGTCCGTCATTTGATAGCGCTGAAGCTCCTTTGAAAGCAAAAAAAATGTATTTTAACTTTATGGAAAAACTCAGACAAACTGGGATAAAAGTTGTTTCAGGCGCTTTTGGCGAATATATGCAGGTTCATATAATAAATGACGGCCCTGTAACTATTTTGCTAAACACAAAGAACGCTTAAACTACTACTCCCGCTGTTTTTTTACAAGCTCCTGCCCTATTACATTCCTCTGTATCTGGTTTGTGCCTTCGTATATCTGGAGTATCTTTGCGTCTCTCATCATTTTTTCAACTGGATATTCTTTCATATATCCTGAACCGCCCATTACCTGAACAGCATTCGTTGTGACTTTCATTCCTACATCAGTCGCAAAGACTTTTGCCATGGCAGATACCTTTGTATAATCTTTTGCTCCGCTGTCAATATATCTTGCAACTGAATAGATAAGAGATCTTGCTGCCTCTATCTCAGTTGCCATATCAGCAAGCATGTGCTGGACTGCTTGAAAAGTTATTATAGGCTTGCCGAACTGAATTCTCTGTCTGGCAAATTTAATGGCTTCATCCAGTGCGCCCTGAGCAACTCCAAGCCCCTGAGCGCCTACTCCAACCCTTGAACTGTCCAGAGTCTTCATCGCAACTATGAATCCCATCCCTTCTTTGGAAAGAAGGTTTTCTTTTGGAATCCTGCAGTTTTCGAATACAAGCTCGCATGTTGCAGATGCACGTATCCCCATCTTTTCTTCTTTTTTGCCGAATGTAAAGCCGGGGGTGCCTTTCTCCACTATAAAAGCAGATGCGCCTCGCGCCCCTTTTGACTTGTCAGTAATTGCAATTACTGTATATATCTCTGCCTCTCCGCCGTTTGTTATCCACTGTTTGGTGCCGTTCAAAATATAGTGGTCGCCTTCGAGTTTTGCAGTCGTCTGAATGCCTGCCGCATCGCTTCCTGCATTTGCCTCAGTAAGGCCGAATGCAACAAGCCTCTTTCCTGCGGCTATATCAGGAAGGTATTTCTTTTTCTGGCTATCAGTGCCGAAAAGGAGAATAGGATATGTGCCCAGAGCATTTGCTGCATAGGTTGTAGATACGCCGACGCATGCCTTTGAAAGCTCTTCAACTGCAATACAAAGCTCAAGGCTGGCCTTGCCTAAACCTCCGTACTCTTCTGGTATAAATAAGCCAAAAAGGTCCGACTGTGCAAGCACCTTCATTATCTCCCATGGGAATTGTTCTTTCTCGTCAAGTTCTCTTCTGACAGGGACAACCTTCTCTTCCGCAATCTGTCTTGCAAGATCCCTTATCATTATCTGGTCTTCAGTAAGAAAATAATTCATTATTTTCCTCCATGTATTAATTTTGTATAATCACAAGTGCTAATTTTAGCAGAAAATCTAACATTTTTAAAAGTATAAAAACTTCTTGCAAATCCGGCTGTTTTAAATAGAATATAGACTCTGAAGGAAATAACATGAAAATTATCTGTCCTATATGCAAAAACCAGACAACATGGGAAGAAAATCCATGGAGGCCTTTCTGCTGCGAAAAATGCAAGATGATAGATCTTGGCAAGTGGGTTCTGGAAGATTATAAGATTCCTGATGAAAACATTGATGGAAACAGCGAGGAGGATGAGATATCAGAAAATCAACAATACTAATATCTTCTTTTATCGCAATTTTCATGTTTCTGTCTTGTTCTTCTGAAAACAGGCTGGACAATTATGCGTATTACAGATTGAGTTCTAATCCTTCTACGCTCGATCCAGCGATGATAACTGATGTTACAGGCGGCATAGTATCTTCCAAATTATTCAACGGCCTTGTAAGGCTCAACAGAGATTTTTCAATAATTTCTGATATTGCTTCAAGATGGACAATATCAGAAGACGGACGAAAATATAAATTTTTTCTAAAAAGAGGAGTGAGGTTTTCAGATGACAAAGAAGTTACTGCAGGAGATTTTAAATATTCTTTCGAACGGATATTAAGCCCCGAAAGCATATCGCCAAACATATGGATATTGGATAAGATAAAAGGCAGCCGTGATTTCTCAGCAGGAAAAACAAAATCCGTATCTGGGATAAAAGTCATTGATGATTATACGCTCGAGATAGAATTAGAAAAGCCCTTTTCTCCTTTCTTATCCCTTCTTGCAATGACAGGAGCATATGTTGTTCATAAAGATGCCGTAAAAAAAATGGGCGCTGATTTTTCGACTAACCCAGTCGGCACCGGACCATTTATATTGAAGCACTGGCAGCAAAGTCAAGAGCTTGTTTTAGAGGCCAGAAAAGACTATTTCGGCAGTAAATCAAAAACAAAAGGAATAATTTACAAAATAATTCCCGAAGACCTGACAGCAATTACTGAATTCGAGACAGGGAATCTTGATATCATCAATATCCCTGCTTCAGCATTTTCTCGCTTTAAGAAAGATAGTAAATGGCAAGGTCTGATTGCTTCAATGCAGGCCCTCAATACTTATTATATTGGGCTTAATTGCTCAAAAAAACCATTCGATAATCTCATAGTGCGTAAAGCGATAAACTACGCGATAGATGTAGATAGAATACTTAATACTGTTTTTGAAAAACGCGGCAGACTTGCCGCTGGCCCAGTGCCCGAGGTAATGAGAAAATGGAAGACTCCAACAGGTTACGAATACAATCCTTCAAAGGCTCAGAAATTATTAAGAAGCATAGGATATCCTGAAGGGATTGAAGTCAGCTTCTATATCACACCAGATGCTGAAGTAGTTGATATGGCAGAGGTCATACAATCATATCTTAAGGAAGTCGGGATAAAAGCGAAAATTAAGCAGCTTGAATGGAGCGCATACAAGGAAGCAATAAATAAAGGCGAGGCTGATATGTTCTGGCTTGGCTGGTGGGCAGATTATTTTGACCCTGAGAATTTTCTCTATCCTCTTTTTCATTCAGCAAATATAGGTTCTGCAGGAAACCGCGCCAGATATAAAAATCCAAAAGTCGACGCATTGATCGAAGCAGGGCAGCACTCAAAAACAGCCAAGCAGAGATATGCATATTATGAAAAGGCTGAACAGATGATAGTTAATGATGCGCCATGGGTTTTTTTCTGGCATAAAACTGATTTTACTGTACGCCAGCCCTGGGTTAAAAACTATTATCTGTATCCGATCCACAACATGGACAAAGGAACAGATATAGAGATAGGAAATAAATAATCTTTGCATAAATATAGCAGATGTTACGAGAAAATTTATTTTTCGATACCTTTATTTAAGATAATTTAATATCCAGCGAGTTAAATAAATTTTTGAGTGATGCCTGCCATATTTATACAATTTACCTCCATGGTTCGATTATTACCTTTATCGATTCTTTTCCCTCGGCAACAAGCTTAAATCCCAATCCAGTCTCAGAAAGATTCAGGCGGTGGGTGATCATATCTTTTACACGAATTTCTTTCTGATGTATCATCTCAACAGCAGCTTCAAGATCAGAAGGCCCTGCGCCGTATGAGGTCATTATTTTTATCTCATTCCGCCAGAAATCAGTGATTGGGATGTTTACATCATTGCCGGGGTTAGGAACAGCGAAAAATAAAATCGTGCCGCCCTTATCAACACTCTGCATTGCCTGTTTGATTGCAGGCATTGCTCCAGTGCATATTATCACACAGTCAGCAGGCCTTCCTTGATTTAATTCTTTTACCTGCTCAGGAACATTATCGTTTGCATTAATAACTGAATCTGCACCGAATTTAAGCGCTGCATCAAGTCTGTATTTATTAATGTCAGTTGCTATGATTCTTCCAGCTCCTGAGACTCGAGCAAGATGTATGTGAAGCAAACCTGAAATTCCGCTTCCAATTACAAGTATGTTTTGTTTGGGTTTTATATTTGAGACTCTCTGTCCGCGTATCACGCACGCCAGAGGCTCTGCAAAAGTGCCTTCTTCAAAAGAAATATTTTCAGAAAGAATATAAACACCGCTCTTTACATTTATCTCAGGAACGCGTAAATATTCTGCGAAGCCGCCCGGGTCGTAATTTGTTTTGTGCAGAGTCTCGCAAGCAGTATGATAACCATTCAAACAATATCTGCATGTGTTGCACGGCACATGATGAGAAACAAAGACTCTGTCCCCTGTCTTATAATTTTTAACTTCTGGACCTGTTTCAACAATCTCGCCTGTAATCTCATGTCCAAGAACTTTTGGAGCTTTTTTTATGCGATACCATTCCATAACATCGCTTCCGCAGATCCCGCTTGCCATGACTTTCACCAACAGTTCGCGGGAGCCGATCTTCGGAACCGGCATCTCCTCAATTCTTATATCATTGTTGTTGTAATACATCGCCACGCGCATAAATACACCTTTAACTATATATACAGATTAAAAGACTAATGATACATTGAAGCAGGATTTGAAAACTAATGCCTGCTTAATTCTTCTTTGCTTGCAGTTACGCCTTTGCTTTCTGGTTTCTTATCTGTCTTCAGACTTTTTTTTAGACTCTCATAAAGTTCGTAAGCCTTTTTAGGAGCTACATTGTCGTGAACAATTGCCCTTACTGCCTGAATCATTGCAACAGGAGCATCTGACTGGAATATATTTCTTCCCATATCAACGCCAGCAGCGCCTTCGCTTACTGCCTTATATGTTAGCTCGAGCGCTTCAAGCTCAGGGAGTTTTTTCCCGCCTGCCATAACCAATGGAACAGGACAGGTTTTAACAACCTTTTCAAAATTTTCACAGTAATATGTCTTAACAATATGTGCTCCAAGTTCAGCTGCTATGCGGCAGGATAATGCAAGATAGCGCGCATCGCGCACCATTTCCTTCCCAACAGCAGTGACTGCTAAAACAGGAATTCCATAGCGCTGGCCTTCATCAATAAGTTTCGTAAGATTCAAAAGTGTTTCTTTCTGATTTACAGAACCAATATAGATAGATAATGCAACTGCAGCTACATTAAGCCTCACTGCATCTTCCATTGAAACTGTTATTCCTTCATTTGAAAGATCTTCATTCAGAATGCTGTTTCCGCCTGACACACGCAGAATTATAGGAGTATCTGTTGATGGATTGACGCAGGCTCTTACAATTCCTCTCGTAGGCATCAGTGCGTCTGCGTACGGCAGCAAAGGTTTAATTGTCCTTTCTGCATCTTCCAGACCGGTTGTAGGTCCAAGAAAATATCCGTGATCAACAGCAAGCATCACAGTTCTGCCATCTTGCTTAATTATTCTTGAAAGACGATTCTTCAGTCCCCAATCCATATTCTGCCTCTCCTTCTACTTGCTGTGTTTATATTCGAATAAGTTTTTTACTTCATTCATTAATTCATTAATATCTTTGAATTGTCTGTAAACGGAAGCAAATCTTACGTATGCAACCTTATCAAGCTCTTTAAGCGCAGACATTACTTCTTCGCCTATCCATGTGCTTGGAATTTCTTTGACTCCAAGGCCTATAAGTTTTTTCTCTATGGAATCGACTATGCTCTCCAGAGACTCTACGCTTACAGGTCTTTTCTCACTTGCCTTTTCAAGTCCTTTTAAAACTTTCGGCCTGTCGAATGATTCACGCCTTCCGTCTTTTTTTACAACCATAGGGATAATGTCTTCGACTCGTTCGTAAGAGGTGAAACGTTTTCCGCACTTAAGGCATTCGCGTCTTCTTCGGATAGCATCGCCTTCTTTGCTTGTTCTTGAATCGATAACCTTATCTTCGATATGCGTGCAGAAGGGACATTTCATAAATTATTTCTCTGAATCACGATGTAAATTTTTCAATCTAACAGTTTTGATAGAGAGGGAATTTTACACAGATGTTTTCCACAACCTGCTTGAATTCTTTGAGCTTTGATTTATCTTCTCTATGTTTTAGAACCTCGTCTATCAGTCTGGCAATCTCTGTCATCTCTGTCTCAGCCATCCCCCTTGTAGTAACGCATGGTGTTCCCAGCCTGATACCGCTGGTTACTGCAGGTGGACGCTCATCGTATGGGATAGAGTTTTTATTCACAGTGATACCCGCCATGTCTAATGCTGTCTCAGCTTCTTTTCCTGTTATGTTTTTACTTGTGAGATCAACGAGCATGAGATGATTATCAGTTCCGCCGGATATTATCCTGAACCCTCTTTTAACAAGCTCTTCAGCCAATTTTTTTGCATTCTTAACTACATTATTCTGATAATTTTTAAACTCTTGTTTGAGAGCCTCTTTAAAGGCAACTGCCTTTGCTGCAATAACATGAACCAATGGGCCTCCCTGTATTCCTGGGAATATAGACTTGTCAATTGCCTTGGCATATTTTGCTTTACACATTATCAGTCCGCCCCTTGGTCCTCTGAGGGTCTTGTGTGTTGTTGTTGTAATAAAATCAGCATAAGGCACAGGAGATGGATGAACACCGGCAGCTATAAGTCCTGCAATATGTGCAATGTCTGCAAGAAGATAAGCATTAGCTTCCTTGGCAATATCAGCAAATTTTTTAAAATCAATTATTCTTGAATATGCGCTTGCACCAACAATAATCATCTTCGGTTTATTATTTAATGCAAGATTTCTCACTTCATCGTAGTTAATATATCCCTGTTTATTAACCCCGTATTGTATATTCTTATATAGGCTGCCTGAAAAATTCACAGATGCGCCGTGTGAAAGATGACCGCCATGACTCAGATTCATTCCCATGATTTTATCCCCGGGTTTTAGAAATGAAAAATACACCGCCATGTTTGCCTGCGAGCCTGAATGCGGCTGGACATTTATGTGTTCTGCTCCAAACAGTTCTTTTGCGCGCTCTATTGCAAGTCTCTCGACAATATCAGCATATTCGCATCCGCCATAATAGCGTTTGTCAGGATAACCTTCAGCATACTTATTGGTAAAAATAGATCCCTGAGCCTCCATAACGGCAGGGCTTGCATAGTTTTCCGATGCAATAAGAAGGATTTTCCCTTTTTCTCTTTCTGTTTCTTTCTGGATCGCTTTATAAATATCAGTATCAAAGAGTTTGAGTTTTTCTAGATTCATTTTCTTATATTTTTTTCCTCTATATTTTTTATTTTTACAAGGCGGCTTGCATGTCTTCCGCCTTCAAATTCAGTATTCATCCATATCCTTACTATTTCTTTCGCAAGGTCGATGCCTACAATCCTTCCGCCAATCACAAGTATATTTGCATTGTTATGCTGTCTGCTCATACGCGCAGTAAATAGATCATTGCAAAGTGCTGCCCTTATGCCGGCAAATTTGTTTGCAACAATGGACATACCAACCCCTGTCCCGCATATAAGTATTCCTCTCTCTGCTCTGCCTGATACAACTTCTTTTGCAACCTTTTCTCCATAATCAGGATAATCAACAGACTGGGGAGTGTCAGTGCCTAGATCTACAGATTGAACCTTGAGTTCTTGAAGAAGTGAAATGATATGTTTTTTTAATTCTATCCCAGCATGATCACTGCCGATTGCCACAATCATTTTGCCCCCTGAATTTAGATATCTTATCCGAGTAATTTAATGTAAGTCAATATTTGCCTTAGGACAAGACATAAACAAAAAATTATTTTTATTTTGCTGTTTTAACAAAAAAATCTATCAAACCTGTATGCTCCGGAGATATTGATATAAACTTTACTCCATAGTCGAAATTTCTTATGCCGCTTTTTGCAACCCTCACAATCTCTCCGTCTGCTGTTATTCTTTCATTATTGGGGAGTTTAAAAGAACATGTTATCACATCTCCGGCATTCAGTTCCTTATCTGTTTCAAAGAGTATTCCTGCTGTGCTCAGATTTTTTGAAGAACACAAAAAAGACGAATCTTTGTGTTTTCCTTCCACATCTATTTTTAACAGAATTCTATGAGCTCTGCGTTCAGGAATATTTAAAAGCTGTCCTATTTTTTCAAAAAACTGCAGAGGTTCTACAGGCTTTGTGAGATAGGAATTAGCTTTAGAATTCATACATCTGATAACATCTTCCTTGTTGTTGTCGCACACAAGTATCAGGGAAACGTATTTAAGCTTGTCGTCGTCACGGATTGCAGTGCAAAGCTTGTCTCCTTTAATATCAGGAAGATCAAGATCAGCTATTATCAAATCAACTAATTCTTTTTTATGGGTATCATAGGTTTCGCGTCCTGATCCTGCATGAAATATCTTCAGGTTTGATCTTTTAAGTATGCTTTTTTCACGTTCAATCGACTGATTACTGTTTCTGGCCATGATTATTTTTTTCATCGTCTAGTTCCCTCGCAGTTAAATTTATTAAATCATTTGACCAAATTCTAAAAATTATTTAAAATCATAGACCTGCCGGAGTGGCGGAATTGGTAGACGCAAGGGACTTAAAATCCCTCGTCCGCAAGGGTGTGCCGGTTCAAGTCCGGCCTCCGGCATTAAAACCCTGGTAATCATGCACCTGATGTTGTTACAAAATTACTAACCATCTTTATTAATTCCTGAGTCTGAATCGGTTTTGTAAGATATGCATTAGCGCCTATTGCCAGCGCCTTTTTTTTATCTTCTTCTGCGCCTTCCGTTGTTATAATTATCACAGGTATATTTTTATAATTTGGATTTCCTTTTACAAGGCTAACAAGTTTAAGCCCGTCCATCACAGGCATATTTATGTCAGCAAGTATAAGATCTATTTTTTCAGCAGATAGTTTCTTCAATCCATCAACACCGTCAGTTGCCTCTATTACCTTAGAGTTTGGGATCCTCTTCATAGCAAAACTGATCAGCTGTCTCATTGTTGGTGAGTCTTCTACGACAAGAATATTTGGCATCTTACCTCCTCGGTTTCTCTTTCAGAAGGTCTAGAAAACTCTGTATTGTTGTCAGTTTTCTTTCTGACTGAGTATATAATTTTGATGAGAATATCGCAGTAGCAGCATGTCCTGCAAGCAGATTAAAAAGTTCATAATCAACATTTGTAAATGACTGCTTCTGCATAAGAACAGAGTATATGCTTATAACTCCTATAACATGTTCTTTTATTTTCAAAGGTATGCAGACAACAGGATTTGACAATGATGTTTTTCCCCCGCCCTTTATGTCTTCTGCAAAGTAACTCTCTCCTTCTTTTGCAACATTTCCTATTATTCCTTGTCCAATTTTTATCTTTGGAACATCTGCTAAAGATAATCCTTCTGCCCCAACAGGTACAAGTTCATTTGTTTTTTCTTCCATGAGAAAAACAGTGAATTTCTCTGCGCCGATCAGATTTATTGTGATCTCCATGACTATCTTAAGCACTTCGCTGAAATCAAGTGTGGAATGAAGCTGATAACTTGCGACATACAAATTAGCAAGATTGTTGTTTTCTTCTTCCACCTCTATATATTTTGCGGCAAAATCCTTATTTTCTTCTTCGACCCGTTTATATCGCTCTCTTAAAGAGTTCAACTCTTCTTCTGCAGCTTTTATGCGCTCCTCATAGAGTTTTGCCCTCGATTCATCGCCTGATCTAGAAAGTGTCTCTTCGAGTCTTGCTATGCTATAACGCAATCTTTCATTCTCTTTTAAAAGCTCTTGAGTAAATTCTTCTCCTTTTTTAAATGCCTGGAGAAATTCTTCTGCTTTTCTTGCTATATTTTTATCTTCCATAATTTATTCTTTTTTTGCTATATCTGCTAGTTTCCCAGATATTTCGTGAATTGGTAAAATATCATCTACAAAACCTGTTTTTATAGCCTCATTCGGCATACCAAAAACAACAGCTGTTTCCTCTGATTCTGCTATAGTATAGCCGCCTTTTGATTTAATTTCTAGTATCCCTCTTTTCCCATCACTTCCCATCCCTGTAAGAATAACTCCGGCAGCCTTATTCCCATAATTCTCTGCAACTGAGGACATCATAATATCCACTGAAGGTATATATCTGTCGTCTTCATCTGCATCTTTCAATCTAATATAATATTTCTTACTTTTTTCTTTTATTGTCATGTGCATTCCGCCTGGACATATGAAGACCCTGCCTCTTTCTATTAGATCATTATCCTCTGCCTCTTTAATTTTTACTTCTGAAAGCCGGTTAAGTCTTTCAGACAAAGGACCTGTGAAACCCTTTGGCATATGCTGGCTTACTAAAACTGCCGCAGGAAAATCTTTTGGAAGACGGGTGAGGACTATCTGAAGAGCAGCGGGACCTCCAGTTGATGAGCCTATTGCAACAATATTCATATTTGTTTCAACGATATCACTTGTCTCCTCTGATTTAACCTCTGATTCCAGTTGGAGAAGCTGAAGATTCTTGCTCAGTTTTTCCATCCTTAACGAGGTTACTCCTCGAACCTTGTTGAGCAGATCTTTTTCTATCCTGTTTAATTCTACGGATGCGCTCTTGACAGGTTTTACGATAAAATCTACCGCTCCAAGTTCAAGCGCCTTAAAAACTGTTTTGTTATCGGAATACGAGCTGACCATTATAACAGGAGTAGGTCTTTCTTTCATAAGCCAGCGCAGAAAAGTAAACCCATCCATCTCAGGCATTTCAAAATCCAGAGTGATTAAATCAGGCTTAAGCTTAAGGGTTTTTGCCATTGCATCAACCCCATTTACTGCTACGCTGACGACTTCTATTGAATCATCTTTCTCGAGTATTTTTCTTATTGTTTGTCTGCTGTAAGCTGAGTCATCAACAACAAGAACTTTTATTTTTGAATCATTCATTTTTAGTTAACCTTTCATCTCTTTATTAATTCTATATCGGGATTTTTCCCATTCGCTAATGGCGCTTTTGCTTTTAAAGGTTTCTGATAAACCATATCATTCTTAAAGTGTTTTAGCGTAAAGGCAGTAGATATGTTCATAAGAGATTCCGCATGTCCAAGTATGAGATATCCATTTTCATTAAGACTTTCATGAAAATTATTAATAACTTTTTTTCTTGATTCGTGGTCAAAATATATCAATACATTTCTGCACAATATAACATCAACAATTCCTATAAACTTAGCTTTTAGAGAATCTATTAAATTAAGGCAGTGAAAATCAACAAATTGCTTAACATTATCTTTTATTTTAAACATATTCTCTTCCTGTGTAAAATATTTCTTAATAAAATATTCATCTGTGCTTCTGAAAGAATTATTTCTGTATAACCCTCGTCTTGCATTTTGGAGAACTCTCTGGTTTATATCGCTTCCTATTATTTCAATATTCCATCTATAGAATTGACCTTGTTCAAGCAGCATCATTGCTATTGAATAAGGCTCTTCGCCTGTTGAGCAGCCAGCAGACCATATCCTTATCTTTTTTGTGTTCTTATTTATATTCTTAAGTTCAGGAAGAATTTCATCAGTCAGAGTCTTTAACTGGCTGATTTCTCTGAAAAAATAGGTCTCATTAACAGTAAGGATATCTACTATATATGCGAATTCCTCATCTCTGCGCCTGTCATACAGCAAAAGTCTATAATAATCTCTGAAATCATTAAGATGATTGCTGCTCACTCTCCTTGAAAGACGTCTTTCCAAGAGTGATTTTGAAGTTTCATCATAGTATAGGCCGCAGTAGTCCTTAATTAAATCTCTAAGGAGTCTGAAAACATCATCTGATAATTGAAATATCTCTTCTTTATCGAACATTAAGCTTATCCTCTAAAGCCCTTCTGACAACAGTGTCTTCTTCATTATCAAGCAGCTTTTCAAATTCTTTTCTGATGTTTTTTGTCATCTTCCTGCCAAGCACATCTATAACAGCTGCTCTTGTGGCCCAATCATCATCTTTGATGTATGGAATAAGAATATCCTCAATACTCTCAAATACCTTAAGCGCCCTTATCGAAGTTCTTCTTATCTCCTTGTCAGGAGAAGAAATCATTTTAAGCAGCGCTTCTCTTGCATCCATATCTCCTATACTGCTCAATGACTCAATTGCAGTTGTCACAATAAAACCATTCTTGTCTGATAAGATTTTGACAAGGCTCTTAACAGCATTTCTTTCTTTTAATTCGCCGAGAGCCTTAATTGCAGCAACTCTAACTATGTCATCAGAATCAGCAAGCAATAGAATCAGTGCATCTGACACGTTCGTGCTTTTAACACTTCCCAGACTAAGTGCGGCAGAAGCTCTTATATCAGGAATCTCATCTGTTAATCCAAGCATCAGGAATTTGACAGATTCATCCGTCTTTATTGCTGAGAGAGCCTTTATAACAGCCTTTCTTACATTGACATTATCATCTTTTAATGCAAACCCCAGATTCTGGACAGCGCCCGTTGCACCTATCTTGCCAAGAACAAGTGCGGCATTTTTTCTTATTACAGGATTTCTGTCACTAATCGCGTTTATAAATTCATCTGTTTTAAAACCTTTTTTAAGCACAGCAAGCGCATTTACAGCAGCTTCCTGAACATCGTCATAACTGTCAGAAAGAAGTTTCTTTATTGAGTTTACCGCCTTTATATCTCCTATTCTTGACAGGCCGGTTATAGCTATTGCTCTTACATGTCCGTCTTCATCAGATAAAAGTTTCTCAAGGAGATCGTAAAAAATAGGCGATGCGATCTCAGATGCAACCTCACATATAAAACGTTTCTGATAAGGATTCGCCTTTTGAAATAACCCTAGTATTGCTTTGGGGTTGACCCTGCCAATAAAAATAAAAGCCCTTTTAACATCGTCTAACAGCTCGTCATTCTGAGATAATTCAAGCAATGGAGAAAGCGCTGTTTCATCTTTCATTATCCCAAGCAAAAATATAGCAGGAACCCTTACCTCTTGTTTGTCGTTTCTGGCGTATGATATAAGCAGGTCAATGCCACGCGCTCCAAAACATTCTCTTATTGCACTTGAGATAATCTCTTCTTTTACCCCATTGTGATAAATGTTCTTTATTGCTTTCAATGCCTCTTCTTGAATAGTCTTAGATGAATCCTCAAGCAAAGGCACTATATATTTAAGGGTTTCAGGCTCTGAGAATCTGCCAAGCGCCTTAAGCACCGGTTCTCTCAGGGTCTTTATTGAAAGAGTGTGTAATAGTACGGGGATAGCTTTTTTATCTCCAATCCTTCCTAACGCATCAGCAGCAGGATATGCAGTCCATAAATCAGCGCTCTTGAGTATCTCAATAAGAGCATCGACAACTGCAGGTTCCCCAATCCTGCCCAGATGTTCTATTGCAGAAGCCCTTACATTTTCGTCCTCATCTTTTAGCGCCTTTAACATCACAGGCAGGCACTCACTGTCCCTGAATTCACCCAGCACGTCAATTATGAATTTTCTTGCATCATGGTTTGTTGTATCAAATGCCTTTATCAGGTATGGGATTGATTTTTTGCCGATTTTTATAAGAGACTCTATTGTAGTATTTCTGGCGCCAGCATTATCCTCGACATGAAGAAGACTTATTAGGCCGTCTATGTATTCTTCAAGAGAATATCCTTCAAGGAGCGCTTCTGATGCGCTCTTTCGTACTCTCCAGCTGGTATCGTCCATTGCCTTAAGCAGGAGACTGAGCATTTCGTTTGAAGGATTGCTCCTTAGACTCTTAACTGCATCAAGCCTTACTTCAACATCTTTGCTTTCAAGAAGCTTCGTTAAATCCTGCATTATTTTCCCCTATAAGTTCAGTGGATTCTTTTAAACTTATTTTTTCTTCTGATGTCAGGAGATTATCGAGATTAAGAATTATTATTACCTGCTCGTCTTTTTTGCCAAGACCAGTAAGATATTCTGTCCTGAGCCCTTTAAATATGACAGGTGGAACGCTGATATCCTCATCTGCTATCGTGACAATTTCCTCCATTTCATCTACAATTAGTCCTAATTTTTCCTGCTCAAAATTAATTATCACTATACGTTCTTTTTTATTTGAAGCGCTTATGTCAAATCGCACTCTGAGATCAAGCACAGGAATAACCTCTCCTCTTAGGTTTATGACCCCTGCAAGAAACGCTGGCAATTGCGGCAGTGAGTAAATCTTTTGGAGCTTCAGTATCTCGACGACACTGGTTATAATTATTCCAAAATCCTCGTCTCCTATTTTGAAGACTGCAAATTTATTCATTTAATCCTTTTTACGCATTAACCTTTTCGAGAATTATCTTTTTCTCCTGAGAATTTGAACTTTTTAATCTCAACGTCAATAAGTTCTATATCCTTGAGAAGTCCTTTTAACAGATTATTGACATTTAAGGCAAGCTCGCGGTTTGCTTGCGGCATGTCTTTTATCTTCTCAACAGAAGACCATATTCTATTTGAACCAATCTTCTGTTCATGTATTGCCTTTGATATCTGCTGACTTTTGTCTGACACTAGTTCAATAGACTGAGAGATATGTTTGCTGTTAACAGCCTGCTCCTCTGTTGCGTTCTTTACCTGCTGTGCAATGTCTCTCATCTTTTCTGCCGCTGCCATAATCAGATTTATACCTTTAGCCTGTTCTGATGTTGCTCTGGCAATCATGCTTGTCATATTTCTTGTGCGCTCCATTGTCTCTGATACAAGCTTTATTGACTGTGCCTGCTCTCCTGTTGCGCGTTCAATTGAAAATGTCATATCATAAGATTTTTTGGAGCTTTCAAGTATCTTGCTCAATGAGTCATAAGCCTCTTTCGAGAGCAAAATCCCATCATTAACTGATTTAAGTCCCTCACCCATTGCATTAACAGCGCCTTTAACCTCATCCTGAACATTCTGTATGAGTACGCCTATCTCCTGTGTTGAAAGCGCAGTTCTTTCAGCAAGATCCTTGATTTCGTCAGCAACAACAGAAAAGCCCTTCCCGTGCTCACCAGCCTGAGCTGCAAGGATCGCAGCATTCAATGCAAGCAGTGTTGTCTGATCCGTAATCTCATCTATTACATTAAGAATCTTGCCTATCTCTTCTGACCTGTTCCCCAGTTTTGTTATAAAACCGTTAGTGTTTTCAACTGAGGCCTTTATATTCTTCATCCCGTCAATAGTCTTTTCTATTGATCCCATGCCTAAAGTAGAGGCATCATTCATAACCTTCTGTGAAAGTTTTGCAGATTCTTTTGAGTTTTTCTCAACCTCTTTTACTGAACTTGTTATCTCGCTGATAGCAGAAAGAGTCTCGTCTGTTGCTGACGAAAGATTATCAGAACTGTCTGCGACCTCTTTTATTGTTGATGAAAGTTCTTCAATGGAAGCAGTCGTCTCAGCAACTGAAGAGAAAAGATCCCGTGTGCTGCTTGTTACCTCGCCAATACTGGTTGCTATCTGATCCATTGCGGCAGCAGTCTCTTCAGCAGACACAGCCAGACTTTCTGTGTTGGCCGTTATTCCTGAGATTGAAGAATTAAGCTGTTCAACTGCGCTCGAAATCTCTGATACTGCCTCTGATTCAAGTTTTGTGGCGTTAACCATTCTATTGGAATCTTTTTCAACATCTATTGCAAGATGAGAAATTCTTCCTGATATTTCCCTGACCTTCAGCATTATCTTTTCAAGAATATTTATAGAGGCCTTAACCGAAGTATTAAGTCTGGCCATCTCGTCTGTGCTTTTTATATCAGCTAAAAATTCAAGATCACCCTCGGCAAGCCTCAAAGCAGCAGATTCAATCTGCTTTACAGGGTTTATAACCATACGCCTGAGCATATACCATAAAACGAGAATAAATGCTCCAACGCCAAAAATTGTAGCTCCTATCACAACCAACATCGATTTAACAGCTGTTTTGTATTCTTTTTCTATGGAAAGAGATATTTTAACAGCTCCTATTACTTCAGCATCTTTTGGATGGCAGACTCTGCAAGAAGGCGTGTTTTCAAGAGGTTTGAATAAAACAAAGGTCTTTGCTCCTTTTATCCTTTCGGTTGATTTCGTAGTTAGTATCTTTTTCATTACTTCAGCCTCTGTCTTCGGAGCATTTTTGTTAAAAGCCTCTCTGCCCTCTGCATTAACCACGCCAATATCTTCTACGCTGCTTAGTTCCCTCATATCATTTATCAGGGTCTTTGTAATATCGGGCCGTGCCTCAAGCATTGTACGCTGAACATTTTTAGCGATAATGTCAGCAGTGGTTTCCGTGCTCAGTTGAACAATGTCAAAAAGATTCTTCCTTTCAATATATATGGTCATCAGGCCTGCCAAAAAAGTACTTATGAGACCCATTACAAGCACTGTCACAATTATTTTTAGTTCAAGCTTTTCTCTCATAAATCCTCCTGCCTGATATTTTTATTTTATAAGATTTTTTAATCCGTCAATTATTTCTGACATACGTATTATTGATATGAATCTGCCCTGATTAAGTACAACTCCCTCAATGAACATCTGCTCATCTTCTGAGAGGTGCGGCGGCGGCTCGTCAATTTCAGAAGGCCGAATTCTTATAACATTCTTCACTTTATCAATAAGAACGCCAAAATGGCCCTTCCCGCCTTTAAGTATCAAAATCTTTTTTCTGCTGACAGAATTATTGCCTTCTATGGATAATCTTTTTCTGAGCTCAACAACAGGGATCATCTTTCCTCTTAGTGATGTTATACCAATTATAAAAGCAGGAACTTTTGGAACATGCGTAATTCTCTGGGAACGCAGTATTTCTTCAACATCAGAAACCCTGAATGCAAACTCTTCCTTGGAGAGATCGAATGTCAGAAGTTCGACAATTGCCTCCTCATTCTCCTCTATTTCAACAGACTTTATATTTTTATTTTCAGCAGATGCTTTTTTTTCTTTTATATCAGAAGAAAAAGCTTGTACAGACACTGTTTCTTGAGAGAATACATGATCATCGGTTGATTCCGTTTTTATGGGTGCAGAAATCTCTTTTGATATCTCTTGCTGTTTTTCAGGCTCAGATACCTTGTTTGTATCTTTCTTGGATTCTTTAAGTTTTTTTCTGATCTTAGCTATATCCATTTAATCCCAGCTCCTGTGCTGCCTCCCTGATTATATTGTCTTCTATAATAGAACTTTCACGGTCAAGCCCGCATAGCATTGCTGATGTTGCCAGACTGTTTATTACCCTGGGGACACCCGAAGAATATAAATAAAGAGCTTCCAATGCCTCATTTGTAAAAAGAGCGTCTTCCCTGCCTCCGATCTTCAATCTGTATTCTATATAACCTTTTAGTTCATCTTTATCGATAGGACTTAAATGGTAAAAAAGACCAATTCTCTGCTTCAGCGGAAGATATGATCTATGACTAAGTCTCTTATTTAAATCAGTCTGCCCAACAAGTATAAGGCTGAGAAGATTTGTATCATCAAGCTGAAAATTTGTTAAAAGTCTTATCTCTTCAAATGTCTCTTTGCTTGGAATGAGCTGAGCCTCATCAATAATTATTACAGGGACAATTCCATCCTTATAATACCCATAAACTTTTGAATAGATGGAATCAAGCATATCATCTTTAGAATTTGATGTAATATCAATTTCAAAACGTTTTGCTACTGTTCTGATAAACTGCGACGGCGTAAGCCTAGGGTTTATAACAAGCACAACTTTGTGCTTTTCATCCAATGAATCGATGAGCGCACGCGTAAGTGTAGTTTTCCCGCATCCAATATCTCCTGTAAGCAGTACAAACTCTTTTTCCTCAACGGCATACTGGAGTCTTGCAAGAGCTTCTTCATGTTTCCTGCTTAAATACAAAAAGCGCGGATCTGGTGTCTTTGTAAATGGCTTGATCTTTAAACCATAAAACTGCTCATACATCTTCAGATACCGCCTTTTTCTTAATAGTTTGTTATGAAGATTTCGTCTTTTGTTTGATTACCGATGCTGCTATAAGTGCATCGACATCTATTACCAGCACAACTTCATGTTTGCCAATCTCTGCTGCACCTGCAAATCCCCTATGGCCCTCAAAATATCCTCCAAGTGATTTTATTACTATCTCATGCTGTCCGAAAAGTTCATCAACTATCAAACCGTATTTTCTATTGCCCACCTCTATCACAACAATGAATACTTTATCTGAATCGCTCTCCTTGATATTGAACATCCTTGCAATATTAGTAATCGGAAGCATTTCACCTCTGAGGTTATAGACTTCCTTCCCCTCTACTGTCTGAAGTTCATTCCTTGAAATAGAGACAGTCTCTACAATCGAGGTTAGAGGAATGGCATATTTCATTTCGCCAACTCTTATGAGCAATGACTTTACGATTGCAAGAGTAATAGGAATAGTAAGAATAATAACTGTTCCCTTGTCTTTTTCTGTTTCTATCTCTGCATATCCTCCGATAGCGGTAAGCTTATTTCTTACGACATCCATCCCGACACCACGGCCGGAAATCTCAGTTGCTGTATCTTTTGTGCTGAACCCAGGAGTAAATATAATATCGATAATACTGTTTTCATCAAGCTGGTCGTCTTTGTTTATAAGTCCTAGTGCTATTGCCTTGTTCTTTACTCTCTCAACATCAATGCCTCCGCCGTCATCCTTAACTTCAATAACAACATGATTACCGCGCTGTGATGCCTTTAAAATAATCGTGCCTACATCTCTCTTGCCTTTTTTTATCCTCTCAGTTTCGGGCTCTATGCCATGATCAATCGAATTCTTAACAATGTGCATAAGAGGATCAACGACTTCTTCAGCAATATATTTGTCAATCTCGGTATCTTCACCATACATGACAAGTTCTATTTTTTTGTTAATCTCTCTTGAGTATTTTCTGATTACCTGAGAAAGTCTCGAGAATATCTGTCCTATTGTGACCATCCTTATCTCAAGCACCTGGGACTGCAGCTCTGCCAGCCTTTTCTCAAGCGTCTGGTAAATCTTGAAAACATCATTGACTACACGTGTGCGTCCATACAAGTTAGTTAATTCGTCGTTAATCCTTTTAATCGCTCCTTTAGCAAGCGTAAGCTCTCCAATCGTATTGAGAATTCTATCCAGTTTTTCTATGTCAACTCTCACTGTTGTAGTTGCACTTTTAAGCACGGTTTCCTGAGGCTTTTGAATGGCAGAAATTGGTTCAAGAGCTTTTTTTGAAGGGATAAGGACATCAATATCAACATTTATTTCTTCCTTCAGTTTTTCAACAGTATAAGCGCTGCCAAACATAAGATTAAAACCTATGGAATCAGGCGGAATATCCGATGAAGTCGGAAGAGTTGATACCAACTCTCCTTTTGATTTTATTTTTTGAGTAATCAGCTCCAACTCTTTATCAAAACCGTCTATAACAAAGATTGCCTTTGCAATATAAATACCTTTGCCTTCCTGCAGATTCACCTTAAGCCTTGCTTCTTCATATTCTGAAAGAACCATTAAAAGTGATTCATCAATAAGCCCCTTGAGTTCAGGTCCTTTTGTTGTCCCCTTTTGCGAATTTTTAAAAACCTCGATGCTTTTTATATGACCTGAAACATCCTGCTGTTTGCCTTCGGTAAGTCCGCTGATAAGAGATCTGAGAATATCCATATTGCTGAAGAGAAATCTTACGGCTTCTTCAGAGATTTCGATCTTGCCAAGTCTGATATCATCCAGAAGTGATTCGAAACTGTGGCTTAGTTCTGAAATTGACTGCTGACCAAAAACACCCGATATACCTTTGAGTGTATGTATTGCTCGGAATAATCCGTTTACATTATCAGGATTGAGGCCTGTTTGATATGTATCCTGTATCTCGAGTATCAGCCTTCCGGCCTCTTCTAGTAGGTCTTCTGCCTCTGCTATGAAATCGTTCTTTGTTGAACTCATACATTTAACGTTTTTCTTACAATTTCATGAAGCTCAGCTGCCTTAAACGGCTTTGTTATATAAGCGCTTGCGCCAAGCGCTATTCCTCTTTTCCTGTCTTCATCACTTCGTTCAGTTGTGACTATTACTAAAGGAATATGACTGTATCTTTCATTTCCTTTAATAAAATTAATGAGCTCAAGACCGTTAATATCAGGCATGTTTATGTCAGTTAATATAAGATCGAATTTTTGCAAAGGAAGAAGTTTTATTGCATCGAATCCAGTAGGAGCCTCGACAATATTAAAATCACCAAGCTCTTCTATCACAGCTTTTATCAATGACCTGGTTGTTGCTGAATCTTCTACTATAAGTATAGATTTCACATATACCTCTTTCGATACAGTTTGTATTTAAATTCTATCAAATAATATGTAAAAACCATAATTAATTATTATTCAACCTACAAATTTTACCCTTTATTGCCATTATTTTTCTGCATATCCTGTAATCTTCTCTGCAAGAGTGATTTTTCCAGTGCGAGTCCTGCCTGAGTAACAAATATCTCAAGACCTTCTGTATTACCTATACCGTCAGATTTAGGAAGATTGTCACAATAAAGGACTGCAACTGTTTTCCCTTCGGCAACTACAGGAAAGATAACCACCTCAACAGGCCAGCCGCCTCCGAATTCTTTCATTACAAACTCAGTTATATTGTCTTTTTCCAAATGGCCTTTATAAACATTTCTATCTTTGACAACTTTTGAGAAAAGCGGACTTGCTTCCAAAATAAGCCTAAGCGCCCTTACTTTTTCATCTGCCTTGTCTATATCGAGTCCGAATTGACCAAGACCAATTATTTCATCCTGACTGGACATAAAAAGCACTCCTCTTTGAAACATGTCGCTTGCAAATCTCAGTATCAAGAGTGTTATCTCTGAACTGGAATTCGGGAATCTAAGCTCCTGTGTAAGAGCCATAAGCGCTGAAATATCTTTCCTTTCAGGAACAGGCTGTTCCATCCCCCAGTCAGCGTCCCATTCCGTCTCTTCCTTTTTCTCGTCAGTTATCTCTTCTTCTGTGAATGATATGTCTTGTTTGGAAGATTCATCATGGGTTCTTGCACCTTCCATCAATAAATATTCAGGACTCATTCCTTTGGCAACTTCCCATCCTGAATCTTCAATCTCTATCTTGCCTTTTATGTCAAGGTCATCAAGTTCAAACTGGAAATCTCCGTCTTCCCAGAGCAAAAGCTGGCAAACTACTCTCTCGATCCTCTTTTTGGCGGCTTTTTCAAGAATATCCTTGCTTACTGATCCAAGCTCGACGAGTATGTCAGCAATAGATTTGTCCGGCAGGTTTTTTTTTACAACAAGAGATCTATTAAGGGCTTCCTCATCAATAAGTCCGCTGTACATTAAATCATGGCCGAGAGTGCCGTCAAGTGTAGTGGCCTCTGCTTTTACAACAAGTCCATTTTTAAAAACAATAACAGCACTGCCTGCTGTGCCGTTAATAAGAAGCATTCCTGTTTTCTTGCCAATACTTAATATCTGAAAAATATCAGATAAAGCAAGATCTTCGAGCCTTCCTACAAGACTCATTTTATCTCTACACCTTTTGGGATAACCACTATTCCTTTCGGGCTGACATGAAATTTTTTCTTATCAGCTTCAATATCATATCCAATTACAGTTCCTTCAGGCACACACACATCCTTGTCAATTATAGCCCTTTTTATCCTGCAATTTCTGCCTATCTCAACATTCTCCATAAGAACTGATTCCTTTACATCAGCCCAGCTATTAATCCTTACATTAGGTGAAAGCACAGAGTTTTGCACCCTTCCTCCGCTTATTATACAGCCGCTGCATATAATTGAATCCAGCGCTATTCCGAGTCTTCCACCCTTATACTCCTGAGCAAAAACAAACTTTGCAGGCGGAGCCTGCGGCTGATAAGTTCTTATCGGCCAGTCTCTATCATATAAATTGAACAGTGGATCGACATTAGCTATATCCATGTTTGCTTCCCAGTATTCATCAACTGCGCCAACATCCCTCCAATATTTTGCCTTTTTTTTATTAGCATCCCTGAAATTATAGGCATACAGTTTGCCGGTAGAAATCATATCGGGGATTATATTCCTGCCAAAATCGTGCACTGTTGAACGAAGCGAATCGCTTTTGAGACCTGCCAGCATTTCCTTTGTATTAAAAAGATAAACTCCCATAGATATAAGTGACTGATTTTTATCCCCAGGCATGGGTTTGGGGTCTTTAGGTTTTTCCTCAAATCCAATTATTCTAGAATGTTTATCTATTTCGATTACTCCGTAAGAGGATGCTTTTTTTCTGTCAATCTCTATCGCAGCAATCGTGCCAACCGCGTCATTGGAAAGATGCCAGTCAAACATCTCAAAATAATCCATCTTGTAAATATGATCTCCTGAAAGTATCAACAGATAAGCAGGCTTTTCCTTCTCAATAAGATAAATATTTTGATAAACAGCATCTGCTGTGCCTTCATACCATCTTTCATCAACACGCTTTTGAGGAGGCACTGAGATGATAAATTCGTCCAGTTCAGGATTAAAAAGTTTTTCCCATCCTAGTGCAAGATGCTTGTTCAGGGAAAGCGATTTATACTGTGTTAATACTGCTATTTTCCTGATGTTTGAATTGACGCAGTTGCTTAATGTAAAATCAATGATTCTGTATTTCCCCCCAAAAGGAACAGCAGGTTTTGCCCTGTGAATTGTGAGGGGATGCAGTCTCTCTCCTTTGCCTCCGGCAAGGATAAGAGCAAGCATATTTTTCGTCAGCCTCTCTTTTTTCCCTTGAACCATAAGAACATCAGAGCGAGCTCTGCCTCCATTCTAGGGATAGTTGAATAAAGTATATCAGGAAAAATTTAATAGTGTCAATGAGTTAGCGGATTTTGACAGGAAAAATGTTGATTGATCTCATTAAGTTTTCCTTGAATGAAAAAAAGACAATATTCTAATTTTTTTAAAAGTAAAAAATCCGCTGACCACAATAAAAAGGAATCCTATTGTTATTTGTGAAAATGTTAAATCAAGGAAATATCTTTTTGAATCGCGCAAGAATTCCAATAAAAATCTGGCTGGAAAATAAAAAACACAGAACATTAAAAAAACTCCTCCGTCAAAAAACTTTCTTTGTTCAAGCTTAAAAAGAAACAATGATAAAAACAAACCTGTCACTGATTCATATAATTGATATGGATGTCTTGACGGTTCATTATTTACTGAGATACACCATGCTAGATTGCATGGCAGACCAACATCATCCCAATTCAAAAAACACCCGATTCTCGCAATAAAAATTCCAATTAAAATACCCGGAGCTGCCTGGTCTGCATATTTCCATATGTTCTGTTTTTTTATATTTGAATATAGAGTCGCTGCAGCCAATCCTCCTAAGATGCCTCCGATCGATCTGCCGCCTTTCTGTAAAGAGATCACCTCAAATAAATGGTCTTTATAATAACCATATTGAGAAATAACAGAAAGCAATCTTGCGCCGATGAAAGCCCCTGCTAAAACCCATACAGAAAGACATGTGAAAAAATGAAAATCGAGTTTATTTCTTTTTATTCTCAATAAGGTTATTGCATAAACTGAAATCATTGCCAAAGACAGCATAAGGCTGTGCATATGAACAGAAAAATCGTTGAAGGATATTACTGGCTGTGGAGTATATTGAATCATTTTATAGTTATAAAAAGGGGCAGTTTGAACTGCCCCTTAAAAATTAATCATTTCTCAAAATTATATCAGCCACCGGGATAAGGATTTAACCCTGTTGTGCATCCAGCCCTTCCTATTGTAAATTTCAGATTATTAGTTCCAGCTGCTAACGTCTGTACACAGCTTGTTACCCAAGCTCCATCAGTAACCGCTATTGTCCATGTACCCACTTTCATGTTTGTGATCAGATCAGAAAAATAACATACTCCATATGAATCTGAAGTACTGCTGTAATTATGGTCAACAGCAAAAGGGGTTGAAGTGCCGCTTGTGCCCGTAAGCGTGCCCGGAGTAAAATTCCAGATTAAGCGTGATGTACAATTAACATTGGAAAATCCAGAAGGCCACTTTACGCTTAAATTCACTGCTGCCACTGTAGGCGTGGTTCCTCCTCCATTGCCGCCTCCGTCACAAATACCGCCCATTAAAAAAGGCAGCATAAAAAGCAATGACAACAGCAGATAAGGAAATGTTTTTTTTACCATTTTTCCTCCTTTGTTGAATTAAAGTATTTTTTAATATGATTACCCTGTATCATAATCTCTCATGCAATACCAGCAGCCGTTGTATCCCATGCTGATGGCATCTTCTCTCCTGCCAAATCCTTTTTTATTGTGGTCAAACATCTGTGTTACCCAGTAGCAGTTTGCATAATGCAATTCACATGTGCGTTTGTTCCCGACAAGGGGATAACTTGTGACACTGACGTCTTCATCCAGAAATACTGAGCCGTGGATAATCAATCCTTCCTGTCTTATTTCAACATCATCATTACGTGTGCTGAAAGACGGAGCTTCTTCGACCATTCCTCCTACCTGTGGTATGGTGGAAGGAAAGAGCGAGAGATCTGAAAAAGCACCTGTGATCTCTCCTGCCAAAAGGTCTCCTGCCATGTCCTCAACAACGTCATAAATCACAGCAAGAGCAATCCATCCGATAATAGGAATAATTGCGCCTAAAAAATCCGCCCACC
Source organism: Nitrospiraceae bacterium (assembly GCA_021373015.1). Taxonomy (NCBI): domain Bacteria; kingdom Pseudomonadati; phylum Nitrospirota; class Nitrospiria; order Nitrospirales; family Nitrospiraceae; species Nitrospiraceae bacterium. The sequence goes on along the minus strand of JAJFTJ010000007.1, from coordinate 124,288 downwards.
AAGGAAGATCAACATCGACATTATGAGAACTTGCAACTAATTGTCCCCCTGACCCGACACTCAAAGTAATATCACCTGAGAAATCCACATCTGCGTCAGGCCAACAGTCAATCTCTTTAGTTAAACTTCCGCTCACATGTATATGCCCATTCTCAAGCGACATATTCAAAGAACGAAGCACTATCGAGCTATCACTCGGCATTCTTGCCGGAAGGCTGCCGAATTTCGCTGTAATCGCATCATTAAATTTAGTCTGAACAAGTTCTCTTGAGATAGCCAATGCAAAATCTTTGTTCGGCCTGATAAAAGGATTTATTGTGCCAGGTGTTGTATGAGTATTGCTGAAATTCATCAAAAGAGCCATATAATCAAGGTCGGCAGGAGTTCTATCATTGACAATTTTCATCTCGAAGAACTGGACGCTGTTTGTGCCATGCGTTACTCCGGGCGAGAGAGCTATTTTCTGAGTTTCATTCTGCAAAGTCTGGCGTATCATTTCCTTTATAATCAGTTCTATTATTTCCTTGTGCTCAATATCATCCACTATGTGAATGGTATAGTCTTCATCAGAAAGGTCAGTGAAATTTACCACAACAACATCAACATCAGCTCCTATCGAAGAATCAAAAGACCTGATTTTTTCGACAGAGGTAATAACCGATAAATCCCCCTCTACATTAAATTCTCCCCATGCAGGATTTGTGATATTCAGCCTTGCTTTAATAGGAAATATTATTTCTATAGGATTAGGGTCGCTTGAAATAACGTCAAAGTTCATGTAAGGCATAAAGAGATCGATATCAGCATTCCCTCCTGTTCCGGACTGATTAAAATTGCGGGTAATTTTGTGAGGTATGCTTTCATGCAAATAAGCTCCTTCTAAAATTCTGCTGACTACGTTTTCTGAAATCTGCGCAGCAAGTTCAAAATCCGAAGTTAATGCATTAGGCATTTTTCACCTCCCGATCTCATCAGCGATCTTATTTTTTCTGAAAGTTACTTTATCTACCCATGGAATCTTAAATTTTCCATTTTTTACCTTTTTGAAAAGCGCCTTATTCCCTTCAGTTAATTTCGCTGTCCTAATAGCTTTTTTTACATGCTTTGTCATTGAGTCAGTTAACTCAACACCCATCTCCTTTATTGCAAGAACTGGGTTTACCATAAAAAGCATGCCTAGTTTTGGCTCCTCTTTAATCGAATTTTTCGCAAGGACTGCTATCTTCAACAAATCCTGATGATCCGCACAAACTTTTCTACTTGCGGCTGTTGTTTTGATTGCAGCGATTTTGTATTTCCCCTTACTCTTCACCTTTTTCATGTAGCACCTCGCAAGGTTTATTTTCTATTAACTTAATTTCTGAGAGCTGTATGAACTAACCTCTGCTAGTGTAAAAAAATATCACTAAGGAGAGAGAAAGACTACCTGTAGTAGTCAAATTTATTCCCGAATTTGTCAATTTTTAGTTTTTTGAATTTCCGGGGAGAGATCCCAACTGTTTTCTTGAAGGATTCTGAAAAATATTTCGGCGTGTAACCTATTTTGTAAGCTATATCGCTTACCGAAAGCTTCCTGTTTTTCAAAAGCTTTTTTGCAATTTCAAGCCTTTTATTAATCAAATAATTTTTAAAAGTCTGTCCTGTAGCTATTTTAAAAAAATTACAGAAATAGGTCTTGTTCATGCAGGCCTGCTTCAATATTTTCTGCATGTCAATATTAACCATATAGTTTTCGTCTAGATATTTTTTTATTTTGATTATTTTTGTTTGCACTTCGAATGACATTTGATTTGCTGTGCACCACTTGCTGTCGCTTGATAATTCAAAAAACAATGGCTCTCTGTTCCCAGATTTGTTATCCCTGATTTTCAGAAGAATATCTACTTTATCTCTAATCTCATCTATATTTAATGGCTTTTTTATATAATCAATTGCCCTTAGTCTAAAAACCTTTTGGCATATTTCCTCGCTTCCATAACTTGTCATAACAATTACCGGTATAGACGGATAGCGTATTTTTATTTCCCTCAAAACATTACTTCCTTCCATATCAGGAAGAATGTAATTCAACAGGACTACCCCTGTATTCTCGGAAAGCATATCGAGCCCCTCGGAACCGGTGCGGGCAATAAATATCTTTATTCTGCCTCTGAACACAGAAAAAAGATTTTCTCTGGTTCTTTCACAGTTATCTATTACTAACAGGGATTGCTCAAAGGAAATATAATTGTCTGCTCTGTTGATATACATATATTTTTCTGGAGAAGATATCTGATATATCTCATAATATATATCGACCGAAAAAACTAAATATTTAATGTTTTTGTATTATTTAAAGTCTGATTATGGATAAAATATAAGCATGATCAATCTGGAAAGAAGAATTCTTATTAACAGAACTAACGCTAAAATCTTTTCTTTGAGAAAAGAAGTTTATATTGTCGGCGGTTATTTGAGAAATATATTTGCTGGTAAAAAAGGAAGAGATATAGACTATATTGTCCGAGGGGATATTAAGAAATTTGCAGAAATTGTTTATAAAAAACTGAATCTCGACCATGAAAAAGCTTCACTTGTCGAGCTTAAAAAAGAGCAGCTGTTCAGGATTATTTTTAAAGATGGCAGCACACTGGATTTTACAGAGCTGAAATCAATGCTTGAAGATAATCTTGCTGAAAGAGATTTCACCATGAATGCACTTGCATGGTCTTCACAAACCGGACTTATTGATCTGTTCGGCGGCATAAATGACATCAAAAATAAAAGAATCAAGGCAATATCAATTGATAATTTCAGAAAGGATCCTCTCAGGCTTTTAAGAACATACAGGTTTGCTGCTGAACTAGGATGGATCATAGACAGCAATACACGCAGTATTGTTAAAAAACTATGCGGTTTGATAAAAAATTCTGCTTCTGAAAGAATAACTTCAGAATTTTTTAAACTTCTGGATTCAAAAAATTATTTTCAAGCGCTTAAGCTTGCGTATCAGGACAGATTGCTGAAACATTTCATTTCAATAGAGGATAAAAAACTTTCAAAAAATATCTCCTCTTTTTTAAAACTTGAATCATCCTTTAAAAAAATACCAATAAAATACAAAAATGCTCTTGATGAAACCTTTTCTCAGGAACTCAGTCTGAAAGGACTTATGAGACTCGAACTCATTCTATATGGCTCAACCCTTAGCAGGAACAGACTTTCCTTGAGCAGACAGATACAAGAGCGCATGAAAAATGTTCATAAACTTCAGTGGCAATCAGGAAATAAAAATCTTTTCAGCAAAAAAAACATGTTTGAAACTTTTTTAAAGTTAAAATTTTCTGCCTTGGACTTTGTTATTCTTAGCAACAAGCTTGGTTTTATTGCAGAACTGGAACGATTTAATCATATTTTACATAAGGGTCTTTTAAACACGCACGAAATAATGAAACTTACAAGATTAAAAGAAGGGTTAGAACTTGGAGAATTTATACGAAAATTGAAAAAAATGCAGTTTGAGGGTAAGCTTAAAACAAAAAAACAGGCCATAAAATTGCTGGAGACAACTTGCTGATTTATTATGTATAAGACTTGTCAGAAAATTACATTTTCTAAAACTAAGCAGACACTGGAGAAATCACAATTAAACTCTATCTTTTAAAACGTTTTCTTATCCTGATTTTACTTTTGTTTGGCATTACGCTTATAACATTTTCGCTTACAAAAGCCCTTCCCGGGGATCCTGCGCAGAACATTGTCGGTGAAAGAGCGCAAAAAGAAGTTATAGAAAAAATACGCAAAGAACTTGGCGCTGACAAAGATGTAATGAGCCAGTATTTAGGTTATATAAAGCTACTTGCAACAGGTGAAATGGGAAGATCCTATTTCACAAACAGAAAAGTACTTGATGATATACTCCTGAAATTTCCCAATACCATTAAACTTGCATTAGCCGCAATGTTCATAGCAATTCCAATAGGCATCACGCTGGGATTTATAGCAGCATACAAAAAAAATACAGCAACTGACAGAATAATATCATCACTTTCTATAGCAGGACTCAGCCTTCCGGTATTCTGGAGTGGATTGATTATAATGCTGATATTCAGCCTCAAGTTTAAACTCTTTCCGCCTTCAGGCACAGGAGATATAAGATTTCTTTTCATGCCTGCGCTCACATTAGCGCTTCCTGCAATTGCAACTCTGGCAAGAGTGACAAGAACATCTGTCATAGAGATAAGCGATATGCCTTTTGTAAATACCGCACGAGCAAAAGGATTAAGTGAATTCAGGATTAACAGCACTCATATATTCAAAAACGCACTGATTCCTCTTGTCACGGTAATCGGACTGGATTTTGGAAGCTATTTGAATGGGGCAGTTCTGACTGAGACGATCTTCGGCTGGGACGGTATTGGAAGATTTATAATGGATGGGATAACAAAAAGAGACTATCCAGTGATAATGGGGTGCATAATCACAGGTACAACAGTCTTTGTCGCAATAAATATTATAGTAGACGTCATATACCACTATATTGACCCGAGGATAAGACTTTATGCACCTGACAGGTAAGATATCCGCCTTAATGCTTATTGTTATATTATCTGTTTCGATTTTTTCACCCTTTATTTCTGCATATGATCCTGAAAAAATCGACCTTGACAGCATAAAAGAATCGCCGAGCACAAAACATCTGTTCGGAACAGATAACAAAGGCAGAGACATTTTCTCGAGAGTGATCTATGGAGGAAGAATATCAATAAGCATTGCATTAATTGCTGCATTAATTTCAATGAGCATCGGCCTGTTTACGGGACTTTGCGCAGGATACTTTGGAGGGAAAATTGACACCATAATAATGGCATTCGCTGATCTTATTCTCTCCTTCCCGTCCCTGCTTCTTGCGATAGGAGTTTCAATAATATTCATTCCTGGAATTTATACAGTCATGATCGCAATATCCTTTGTGGGCTGGGCATCGTTTGCAAGATTGATTCGCGGATATGTTCTGACATTAAAAGATGCAGCATATATCGAAGCTGCAAAATCAATCGGATGCAGTAGATCTAGAATACTTTTTGTACATCTCATGCCCCAGTGCATTCCCATTGCATTTGTTATGGCAGGGATTAAACTTGGAGGTTATGTACTGACAGAGGCATCTTTAAGTTTTCTGGGATTAGGAGCACAGCCACCAATGGCAACATGGGGATCAATGGTCAGCATGAATAGAGCATACATTTCATCAGAACCTTGGATGGTACTCTTCCCCGGATTGGCCATAGCGCTAACATCTCTTTGTTTTAATATTGTAGGCGATGCTTTGAGAGATAAGTACGGATTGAGAGTGAATTAACTCTCTTTCAGTTTTTCCTCTTCTTCCTGCTGGGTCTTGCAGTCAATGCACATATTTGTTACAGGTCTTGCCTCGAGTCTTTTGATATCTATGTCCACACCGCAGTTCTCGCAAATACCGAATGTACCGTTGTTTATTCTCTCGATTGCTTCCTCTATTTTTTTAAGCAGTTTTTGTTCCCTGCCTCTTAGTCTCAGCATGAAATTTCTGTCTATCTCTGCAGAAGCCTGATCACCCATATCAGGGAATATCGTCTGCCCTGGAAGTTCATTCAAGGCAGCCTCCGCCTCATTCAGTATAATCTCTTTTTGTTCAACAAGTTTTTTTCTTATCTCAAAAAGTCTTTTATCTCTCTCAGTAAGCGGTTTCCTGATTTTTGGAGCAGGAAGCGCTGTCTGTTCTGCAAATGCTGCTATTTTTTTTAGAACTGTTTTCTTTACTCCAGCCTTCTTTGATGTAGTTTTTTTTGCTGCTATTTTTTTCTTTTCTATCTTTTTTTTAGTTTGCTGTTTTCTTGCTGTTTTAACAGTTTTAGGTTTCTTCACGCTCTTTGAAGTCTTTTTCATATTCTTTTTTAACATAATAGCTCCTCTGGAATTTTGTAACTTTTAACCCTAACAGAAATAACAGTTCATAGTCAAGATTTTTAAGAAAAAAAAGATTTATAAATTAATGTAAATTAAAAAATAATTTTGATTGTTTATGTTTTCCAATGAGAAAACACGAGAGAAAACATGAAAACTCTTCTGATATTACAGCTAGTTATTCTTTTAACAGTTTATATTCTATACTATCAACAAGAGCCTGCCATGATGCTTCAATTATATTTTCTGATACTCCTACAGTCCACCATTTCTTCCTGCCGTCGCCTGATTCTGCCAAAACCCTTACCTTGGCAGATGTTCCCTTGCCTGCTGTCAGAACCCTGACCTTATAGTCGTCAAGTTTTATTTCTTTAAGCTTGGGATAGAATTTTTCAAGGGCTTTTCTTAATGCATTATCAAGAGCATTAACCGGTCCGTCTCCTGTAGAAGCAGTATGCTCTATCTTACCTCCGACTTTCAGCATAATAGTAGCTTCGGTTAGAGGATCTTCGCCCTCTTTTCTTTTCTCTACTATCACTCTGAATCCTATAAGTTCGAAGAATTTTTTGTGAAGACCGAATGCTTTTTTCAAAATCAGCTCGAAAGATGCCTCTGCGCCTTCAAACTGAAATCCCTGATACTCCAGATCCTTCAAGTTATTTAGTATTACCTGAAGCTTCGGTGAATCCGGCTCTATTTTTATATGAAATTCTTTTGCCTTTCTAATTATATTGCTCTTTCCTGCAAGGTCTGATATCAAGACTCTGTGCGAGTTTCCTATAAGTTCAGGTTTTACATGTTCATAAGTCTCAGGATTTTTCATAACAGCGCTCACATGAATCCCAGCCTTATGTGCAAAAGCGCTGTCTCCGACAAAAGGCTGTCTCTTAAAATGTCTGAGATTTCCTATCTCGTTGACAAATCTTGATACATCCCTGAGTTTCCTGAGCTGTTTATCGCTTATGCATTTGATTCCAAGTTTGAGCTTGAGATTAGGAATAATCGAGCAGAGATTTGCATTCCCGCATCTTTCCCCAAGTCCGTTTATTGTTCCCTGAACTTGTGCTGCCCCTGCCCTTACAGCAATAATCGAATTCCCAACAGCACATTCAGAATCATTATGCACATGAATTCCTACCGGAGATTTAATCTTCTCTATGACTTTCTTTGTTATAGCTTCTATCTCATCGGGCATTGTCCCGCCGTTTGTATCGCAAAGAACAAGACAGTCTGATCCGGCATCACTTGCAGCGCTAATACAGGCAATTGCAAACTCAGGGTTTGACTTGTAACCGTCAAAAAAATGCTCTGCGTCAAAAAATACCTTGCCAGTGTATTTTTTCAGATACGAAACTGAGCCATGTATTATTTCAAGGTTTTCCTTTAATGATATTCTTAGTGATTCCTTAACATGAAAATCCCATGTCTTTCCAAAAATAGTGATTGTTGATGTCTCGGCTGCAATCAGGGACTTCAGATTTGCATCATCTCTTGCGCTATGTTTCGGACTGTGTGTGCTTCCAAAAGCAGCTATTGTTGAATTTTTTAACTTAAGTTTTTTTACTCTCTTAAAATACTCGGCATCTCTAGGATTAGAGCCCGGCCAGCCTCCCTCGATATAGTGAATGCCAAGATCATTAAGCTTTGATGTAATAGCCAGCTTGTCATCCACAGAAAACGAAATGTCTTCTGCCTGGGCACCATCCCTCAATGTTGTGTCATATATTTCAATTCTCTGGAGCATTTTCAAAATAATTAAGTCCCAAGTTCCCAACTCTTAAGATATTTTCTCTGAGCTGGTGTAAGCACATCTATTTTTACACCCATAGATTTTAATTTCAGCCTCGATATGTGACTGTCAATTTTTTCAGGCACTGAATATACCTTATTGTCTAGCTTTTTGTGATTCTTTACAATATATTCTACACAAAGAGCCTGATTTGCAAAACTCATATCCATAACAGCAGACGGATGTCCTTCAGCTGCAGCGAGGTTTATAAGACGGCCCTCGCCAAGCAGATAGATTCTTCTGCCATTTTTAAGCGTATACTCTTCAACAAAATCCCTGATCACTCTTCTTGATTTCGACATTGTCTTGAGTTCAGCTATGGATATCTCTACATTAAAGTGTCCTGAATTAGAGATTATAGCCCCATCCTTCATCACCTGAAAACACTTTTTGTCTATGACATCAATATCTCCTGTAGCTGTTACAAATATATCTCCCAACTTTGAGGCTTCTTTCATCGGCATTACCTCAAAACCGTCGATAGTTGCCTCAAGCGCTCTTAGAGGATCCACTTCTGTTACTATTACTCTTCCTCCCATTCCTTTTGCTCTCATTGCAATCCCTTTGCTGCACCAGCCGTAACCACCGACAACAAATACAGAGCCTGCAATAAGCCTGTTTGTCGCCCTTATGATCCCATCCATGGTTGACTGTCCGGTGCCATAACGATTATCAAAAAGATATTTTGTATAGGCATCATTAACTGCGATTATCGGATATTTAAGAACACCTTTCTCTGCCATAGCCCTTAGTCTTATAACCCCTGTTGTTGTCTCTTCAGTGCCGCCAAGTATATATTTGAGAAGTTCTTTCTTTTTTGTATGCAGCATCGATACTATATCAGCGCCATCATCCATCGTAATATTCGGCTTCAATGACAAAGCGCTCAATATATGCTGATAATAAGTTTTGTGGTCCTCGCCTTTTATCGCAAAAACAGGGATTCCTGAATTTTTGACAAGCGATGCTGCAACATCATCCTGCGTGCTCAATGGATTTGATGCGCACAGATGAACCTGAGCTCCACCCAGTTTGAGCGTATCAACAAGATTTGCTGTCTCTGTTGTAACATGAAGACATGCTGTAAGTCTTACACCTTTTAACGGTCTTTCTTTTCTGAAACGCTCTGCAATGCTCTGAAGAACAGGCATTTCTTTTGCAGCCCACTCTATTCTCAGCCTGCCTTTGTTTGCCAAGCTCATATCCTTTACATCATGCTTTATCATTCAGCCTCCGAATTTTATTTGTGAATATTATCCAGCGAACAGTCATTAGTAAAACTATGCGCTGTTTATTTCTACAACTTTGCTTCTTTTTTAAGAACTGATGCTATGTCTGTATTCTCCCATGTAAAATCAGCGTCATTTCTTCCAAAATGACCGTATGCAGCAGTCTTTCTGAATATTGGTCTTCTGAGATTAAGCGTATCTATCATCCCCTTTGGCGTAAGATTGAAATTGTTTCTGATAATCTTGACTATCTTATCATGCTCAATCTTTCCTGTTCCAAAAGTATCAGCAAGTATGGAAACAGGTTCCGGGATACCTATAGCATATGCAAGTTGAACCTGAACCTTGTCGGCAATTCCTGCTGCAACAATATTTTTTGCAATGTATCTGGCCATATATGCGCCTGAGCGGTCAACCTTTGTTGGATCCTTTCCAGAGAAACAGCCTCCTCCATGACTTCCAACTCCGCCATAGCTGTCGACTATTATTTTTCTTCCTGTCAGGCCTGTATCGCCCATCGGACCGCCCACAACAAAGCGGCCAGTAGGATTTATGTGATATTTAACATTTTCCTCGTCAAGAATTTCTTTAGGCACAATCGGCTTTATGACCTTTTCGATAATATCCTCTTTCATCTCTTTCAGAGTTATGTCAGGGCTGTGCTGAGAAGATATTACGATGCTGTCAATCCTGTGAGGCACTCCGTTTTTATATTCGATTGTTACCTGAGATTTACCGTCAGGCCTCAGATAGCCCAGGATGTCTTTTTTTCTTGCCTCTGAAAGTCTCATTGAAAGCTTATGCGCAAGCATAATAGGCATCGGCATAAGTTCTGGAGTTTCATTGCAGGCATATCCAAACATCAACCCCTGGTCTCCTGCGCCTCCTATATCAACGCCCATTGCTATATCTGAAGATTGTTCGTGGATAGAAGTGATTACAGCGCAGGTCTCATAATCAAATCCGTATTTTGCGCGTGTATATCCGATGTCCTTTATTGTCTCGCGGACAATTGAAGGTATCTCGACATAACAGCTTGTTGTTATTTCTCCCGCTACAAATGCAAGACCTGTTGTAACTATTGTCTCACAAGCAACCCTTGATTTAGGATCTCTTGATATTATCGCATCCAGAATAGCATCTGATATCTGATCAGCTATCTTATCAGGATGTCCTTCTGTTACTGATTCTGAAGTAAAGAAAAAATTACCCTTTGCCATTCGTACCTCCTGCCTTTGAATTTACTTGAACGTATAGTTTAAAAGATTCTCTTCCAAAATAGAAGAAGATTTTGCACATCAATTTCTGTTAAAATTTTTTGTGCTCACCCAGCAGTTAATTAACGGACTTACATTAGGCGGAGTATATGCGCTTATTGCACTGGGGTACACCATGGTTTACGGGATACTTGAACTGATTAATTTTGCCCATGGTGAAATATACATGCTTGGCGCATATCTGGGTATTATATTTCTTGCTTTCTTCACCGCACTGGGGTTAATAGCATACAATCTTCCTCTTGCATTAGTACTTTCACTTATTCTCTCAATCGTGTTCTGCTCTGGATACGGCTATGCAATAGAAAAAATTGCATACAGACCTTTGAGGCAGGCGCCTCGCTTAAGCCCATTAATAAGCGCAATAGGAGTTTCGATCTTTCTCCAGAATTATGTCATGCTCACACAAGGAGCAACTGACAAGGTATTTCCTCATTTTTTCGAAAAAACAGGAATTGATATTCTCAACACAAAAGTTACCTACACGCAGCTTTTAATTATCGTCATATCAGCAGTCTTGATGTTTTTACTGCATCTGTTAATCAAAAAAACAAGGATTGGCAAGGCAATGAGAGCAGTATCACAGGACAAGACAATGGCATCACTCGTGGGGATTAATTTAGACACTGTTATATCCATCACATTCATAATAGGCTCAGGACTCGCTGCCGTTGCGGGATTCATGGTAGCAATGTATTACGGACTTGTAAATTATTCTATAGGATACATCGCCGGCATCAAGGCATTTACTGCGGCAGTTCTTGGCGGCATCGGCAGTATCCCTGGCGCAATGCTTGGAGGAATTATACTTGGCCTAGTAGAGAGTCTCAGCGCAGGCTATATCTCTTCAGAATACAAAGATGCCTATGCATTTATTCTTCTTATAATAATACTTCTTATTAAACCATCCGGTCTATTTGGAGCTTCGCATGAAGAAAAAGTTTAATTTTAAAATATTATTAATCGCATTCTGGACAGGACTTCTGTTTTTGCCTTTCAAGGGGATAGAAGCTGCAGCAATACTTTTTGCCGTGGTTCTCGCATCATTGTTTTTTATCAAACTTATTTCTCAGCATACAAAAACATCTATAGAAAAAATCCAAACTAAAATACTTCTGCTCAACAAAAAGCTTCAGTTCATAAAAAGTAAAAAAAACATCTTCTCAGGCAAAATTCTACTGATTATTTTTATCCTTTCTGTTCCTTTTTTTGCAAAAGACTATTTTCTGGATGTGGCCGTCCTGACCGGCATTTATATAATACTAGCGCAGGGTCTGAATGTCGTTGTCGGTTTCGCAGGACTTCTTAATCTAGGATTTGTGGCATTCTATGCAATAGGCGCATATTCATATGCGCTGTTGAATTCAATCTTCGGGCTTGGATTCTGGTCTGCACTGCCGATAGCTGTTTTTATAACGACCATATCAGGATTCATACTTGCCATACCGGCTTTACGGCTCCGCGGCGATTATCTTGCGATAGTGACACTTGGATTCGGCGAAATAGTAAGACTTGTTCTCAACAACTGGGATTCAGTTACAAAAGGTCCGAACGGAATCGGAGATATTGCAGGACCTTATATTTTCGGTATGACGATTAATAAGCTCAGCCATTATTACTATCTTATTTTTATTTTTGTACTCTTATCAGTCTTCATAATAAAGAGAGTCTATACATCGCGAATCGGGAGAGCATGGGTTGCGATAAGAGAAGATGAAATTGCATCAATATCATTGGGTATTAATCCGACATCATATAAACTTTATGCATTTGCATTCGGTTCTTTCTGGGCAGGAATTGCAGGCGTATTATTTTCAGCTAAAATGCGTTTTGTGTCGCCTGAGAGTTTCACGTTCATGGAATCTGTATTAATTCTTTCAATGGTAATACTAGGCGGGCTAGGAAGCCTTAGAGGCGTAATATTAGGAGCAGCGATACTAGTTATCCTGCCTGAAATGCTCAGGGAAGTTCAGTTGTACAGAATGCTTGCGCTTGGAAGCGGACTTGTATTGCTCATGATTTTCAGGCCTCAGGGAATTTTCAGGCCCAGCAGTTCTCATCATGGAGGTAAGATTGTTTCTACTTGAAGTTAGAGATATGACAAAACATTTCGGCGGCATAAAAGCTGTTGAAGAGGTAAAATTCAGGGTTCAGGAAAACAGCATTCTGAGCATAATCGGGCCTAACGGCGCAGGAAAGACAACGCTCTTTAATTGTCTTACTGGTTTAATAAGACCTACAAGAGGGAATATATATTTTCTGGAGCAAGACATAACACGACTTAAGGCTAATAATATAGTAAAACTTGGGATGGCTAGAACATTCCAGAACATAAGACTTTTCAGAGAAATGAGCGTTCTTGAAAATGTAATGGTATCTCATCACTGCAGAACAAAAACCAATCTAATTGATTCTATATTGAGAAATAGAAAATTCATCGAAGAAGATAAAATAGTTCACCAAAAATCTATCGAGTACCTCGAACTTGTCGGACTTGAAGATGTTGCATACACACTTGCATCAAATCTTTCTTATGGCAGTCAGAAAAGACTTGAGATAGCAAGGACACTTGCAACAGAACCAAGACTAATACTTCTCGACGAACCCACAGCAGGAATGAATCCTCAAGAAACCTCAGAGATGATGACTCTGATAAAAAAACTTCAAAAACTTGGCAAGACAATTATTCTTATTGAACATGACATGAAGGTTGTAATGGGAATTTCAGATAATATTGTTGTGCTTGATCATGGCGTGAAAATCGCTGAAGGAACCCCCTTGGAAATAAGAACAAATCCAATGGTGATAGAAGCATATCTTGGCAGGGAGTTTAATGCTTGAATTAAAAAACATAAAGACACATTATGGTCCTGTCGAAGCTCTCAAAGGCATATCGCTTAAGGTCGACAGCGGAGAAATAGTATGTCTCATAGGAAGCAACGGTGCAGGCAAATCAACCACTCTCATGACTGTCTCTGGAGTGATTAAATCATCAAGCGGAGAAATATTTTTTAAAAAAGAATTAATCTCCAAAAAACAGCCGCATGAGATTGTTCAGATGGGAATAAGCCATGTCCCGGAAGGAAGAAGAATATTCCCCAAACTCACTGTTAAGGAAAATCTTGAGATTGGCGCATATTCAAAAAACCTGAAGGCTTTAGAACTTAAAGACAAACTTGAGAATACATTTGAATTATTCCCTGTTCTTAAAGAGCGCAAAAAACAGATGGGCGGCACATTAAGCGGAGGAGAGCAGCAGATGCTTGCTATATCGAGAGCATTAATGTCAGACCCAAAACTTCTCATTCTTGATGAACCTTCGCTAGGACTTGCTCCAATAATGGTCGCCAGAATATTCAAGGCAATAAAAGAAATTAATGATGAAGGAATAACTGTCTTGCTTGTTGAACAGAATGCACATGCTGCTCTCAATCTTTCAAACAGAGGTTATGTGATTGAAAACGGGAGAATCATCTTTGAAGGCAAAGGGAAAGAACTCCTGAACAATGAAAAAGTCAAAAAAGCATATCTGGGAGAATAAAATTATCTATCTCTTGTTTATAGCTTCTCCAAAATCTCTTTCACTCTCTCGCTGACAAGTTTTCCGTCAGCCTTGCCCTTGACCTTTGGCATTAGCTCCTTCATCAGCTTCCCCATTTCCTTCGCTCCTGTAACACCGGCATTTTTTATCGCGGACTTTATAATCTCATCGAGTTCATCTATTGAAAGTTGTCTAGGCAGATATGCCTGAATAATGCTTATTTCCTTGTTCTCTTTATCCGCAAGATCTTTTCTGCTCGCATTGGTATATTGTTCAGCTGATTCTTTCCGCTGTTTGACCATAGTGGAAAGAACGCTTACAATGTCTTCCTCTGTAAGTTCGCCTTTACCGCGCTTTGCGATTTCTGCGTTCTTAATTGCTGACTTTATCATTCTGAGTGTGGTTCTGTTAAGATCGCTCCCCTCTTCTTTGCTCTTCATGCTTGCAATAAGGTCTTCATCAATCTTCTTGAAAATATCCATTATTTTCTCTCCCTGCTTTTAATCTAGTAATCCGATTCATATTATAACACTAATAAAATCTTGTCTATTATATGTAAACCTTATGTTGCGATTAAGTTGACAATACGCATTCATTTCTGGAAAATATTCTGTGCATGAAAACTTAGCAAATAAGGTTCTTGATGGCAAACAAATATCCAGAGACGAAGCAGTCTTGATTGCCAGGATCGAAAGTCATGACATATTCAAATTGTTTTCTCATGCAGACAAGCTTCGCAAAAAATATCATGGAGATAATGTCGAACTCTGCGCAATAGTGAATGCAAAATCAGGTGCTTGTTCTGAGGATTGTATATACTGCGCCCAGTCATCAAAAAACAAATCGGACATACCTGTCTATCCATTGATGACTGCATCTGCTATCTTGGGAAAGGCAAAGGAAGCTAAAGACAGCGGAGTAAAAAGATTCAGCATTGTCACAAGCGGGAAAAAAGCAAACAGAAAAGAACTCAGAGAAATCGCAGCGGCAATAAAAAACATAAGAGACACTGGAATTCTGCCATGCGCATCGCTCGGACTTCTTGATAAAGATGAACTGTGTTTTTTGAAAGATAACGGGCTCGAACGTTATCATCACAATCTGGAAACATCTGAAAGATTTTTTCCTGAGATATGCAGCACACATTCTTACAGCGATAAATTAAGAACAATTGAGGCAGCGCAATCAGCAGGACTCTCTGTCTGCTCTGGAGGAATATTCGGGATGGGAGAGACATGGGAAGACAGAATTGATATGGCCATTGCCCTGAGAGAACTTGGAGTGGATTCTGTTCCAGTCAATTTTTTAATACCTATAAAAGGTACGCTGCTTGAGAATCAAGCAATAATGAGCTCGATTGATGCGCTGAAGATTATAAGTCTTTACAGATTTATACTCCCTCAAAAACAGATAAGGATATGCGGAGGAAGGCTGCAAGTATTGGGTAAAATACATTCAATGGTATTTACAGCAGGAGCCGATTCTTTGATGACAGGAAATTATCTCACAACAACAGGCAGAAATTATTCTGATGATCTAAGGCTTATTAAAGATTGTGGACTTAAAATCTAAATTTATGACAGGAGACAGGGAATTCAAATTTTACAAGGACAAAATTATGTGGAGCATAAGAATGAGGGCTTCTAAAAAAGATGTTCACATCTCAGGTGCTGAAGGAATATACAGCAAATCAGACCTTCAGAAAATATGCAGCGCATACATTAGACGAGCTTTAAAACATCCCCGTGGAAAACCTGACAGAATAACAGTAACAATAGAAGAACTCAAACAAAAACCAAAGACAGCCTCATTACTTGAAGTAACTACTTTGAGATGTAAATCTCCTGAAAAGGCAGAAAAATTAATAATCAAAAATCTTGATGATCTTGGCATATCAAAAAAGGCAATAAACACAGGGTTGAAGATTCTGAGAGCAAAAAAAACAATGCGCGGTGCTGCAATTGTAAAAATGAAATCAGGAAAATGCACAGAGCCTGATAAAATACGCGGTGTCAGAGTTTCTAGATTCGGCATTGAAAAATCTGCTGATAAAAAACTCTCTAAACTATTGACTAAGTCAAAAATAAACACTACAACTGTAAAAGAAGCGTTGACGTTAGCCTCGAAAGTTAATTCGTGCAGGGAAATTATTGCTGAGGTCTGTATCTCTGATGACCCTGATTACACAACAGGCTACATTGCATCAAAAGAAATTGGATATTTGAGAATCCCGAATATAAAGAAAAAAGGTCAGATGCATGGAGGAAGAATATTTTTCATAAAAGAAAAAACTGCCTCTGATAAAATCATTACCTTTCTCGAAGAACAGCCAATAGTAGTAAAATATATTCATTAAATGAATTCGGCATATCTATTTTTTATTAGTTCACTTTATATTTACTGCTCTTATAAATCCAAGCTCATCTTTCATTGTTTCTTCGGAAAAGACAACAAAGTCATTGTTTTTTAGAATTCCGATCAAGTTCTCAGGTTCTTTAAAATGCCATTCCATGCAGATTATATTAATTTTCTCCAGTAAATTTTCGTTGTCCAAATCTTCCAAAATATTTTCTTCTGCTCCTTCACAGTCGATTTTTAAGAATATCTTCTCTTTGTGATTATCAATTATTTGAGAAATAATGCTGGAGGCCTTCTTGATTTCTATTCTTTCAACTTGCATGGAATCCGGGAATCTATTCTTTATGCTGCTCATTGAGCCAGAAAATTCTGAATTGTAATTTAGATCTAAGATTTCATCTTCACTTCCTAATCCAAAATTAAATATTTGAAGCTTATCTGATAAATGAGGATTTGCTTTTAAATTTTTTACAGCCTGCTCGAATGTGGGAGAAAAAGGCTCATAACCGTAAACCTTAATAATATTTTTCTTTCTCGACATAGACAATGCGGCCATTCCAACATTTAAACCAATGTCGATCATAATAAAATCTTCATTAGAATTAAAATCATAAACATTTTTACAAATAACATCCTGAGCTGTCCAAAAAACATTTTCGGAATTACCGCATATTTTCAAGTTATTGCCTTCGATACTATAAATAAAATTGTCTCTTATTGATAACTTGTATCCATAGTCTGCGAAATATTTTTCGTATTTACTCAAACATTTTTGGATGTCTTTAGATTTATATTTCTTGCGGTTTATGAAAAAAATAAAGCAGGATAAAAATCCTGCTGATATTTTTTTTATTGCTTCGGGAATTAAGCTAAACACTATATATTTATTCCTCTGTAAAAGTTGAAAAAGGTGGCTCCAATCAAATATTTTGAGTAAAGATTAAAGCCACACCTAAAATACTATCAGCCTAACCCTTTCCCTTAAACATCTCCATCGCCTTAGCCAATATTTCCTGGCTTGGCACTTTTCCATCAGGAGTAAGCTTATCAATTATCTTTGGCAGAAATTCAGCCAGTTTTTCTGATGCCATCTCTTTTGATATTCCCAGATTTCCTGCGATTTTTTGCAGCTGTCCTGAACCGAACGCATCTTTTATCTGATCAGCTGATATCGGAATATTTTTGCCTGTGCCTATCCACGAACCTATAAGTTCCCCAAGCCCTTTGGTCTTAAAAGATTGTATCATCCCCTCTAATCCGCCGGTTTCAGGATTTGTCAGCACATCTTTAAGTGTTTCCACAATCTTGTTTTGCTGCCCTGAACCTGTAAGTTTTCCCAGTATACCGCCTGCAATATCATTTAAAAGTCCCATCATCTCCTCCTAAATTATTAAGGCGGCTCACTTCAATATTCCATTAAGGTTGATAGAGCCGCCTAACATATAAAATAAAATTACTTTTTCTTTGTGTCAGTTTTTTTGTCTTTAGCTTTTTTTACTTCCTTTACTTCGACTGATACAGCTTTCATTGTGTACTGAATTGTGACTTTTGATCCAACCTTGAGTTCACCTGTTATCTTTGTATCTTTATCGCGGGCGACCTGCCACTTTTCTTTGCCTTTCTGAACTGTGATCGAATCATCTTTCACTTCCAGCACAGGACCAGTAACCTGATAGGTGTTTGTTGCTGCAAATGAAAAAGAAGCAAACAACATTAAAGCCAAGAACAAAACTGCTATGCGTTTCATAATATTCTCCTATTAATAAGGATATAGCACTCCAAAGAGCGCATATTAAAGCTAATCTACTGTAATGCTGTCTTTTATTTTATCGTATGTCTTTTGTTTAATGCCTTTGACTTTCATAATGTCTTCTTTAGTTTTAAAGGGTCTTGCATCAATAATAGCCTGTGCTTTCTTAGGGCCTATTTCAGGTAGCGCTTCGATCTTTTCTTTTGAAGCTGTATTTATATTAACTTTTTCGCCAGGAGCTAACTTCTGTGTTTTTGATTTTTCGGTCTTTGCGGTTTTTTTATCAGCTGCAGGTTTTGTCTCGGCCTTTGTAGCAGCTGTTCCTGCAGTAACATTCGGTCTGATCGTGTCTATGTCTTTTTTAGATAGTCCTGCCTTTGAAAGTTCATCCACTGAGGAATAAGGTCTGTTTGCTATTATCTTCTTTGCCTTTGCAGCTCCTATCCCTTTAAGCCCTTCAAGCTCTTTCTGAGATGCTGAGTTAATATCTACAGCTGCCGCGAATGCTCCCTGTGTCGAGAGACAAAAAACAACAACTGCAACCAACGAGAAAATGAACAAAAACTTTAATGCTCTTGTCTTTTTTGAAAACATAACGCCTCCTTAATTAGGATAATATTGCTAATACTAGCACATATGAAAATAGCAAGCAATATTTTTTAAAAAAAATAACAAGCGGATTAACCAGAATAATTTATAACAGAATCTGCGGATCAGCAACACTTTGACTGCCTCATTCTGAAGCCAGCCTCTTGATAAACAGAAAAAGACTTCTATGGCACTTTGGGGAATTTTATTACAATCTCTTTTCCTGAAAGCGCCTCTATCATAAATGTTTTTAAATTTTTCTTTTCTTCGGAAGTAAGCCCCAGAGGTTTTAAAACCTTGTTGCCTTTGCCTCCGCCTTTATTGAAAAATTCGATAACTTCGTCAAGAGTATTAAAAATTCCGTTATGCATATAAGGCGCTGTTCTCGATATCTCACGGAGGGTTGGTGTTCTGAATGCCTTCCAGTCCTTTTTATCTTTAGTTATCAGATACCTCCCAGGGTCTTCATTAAGGGTCTTATAGTCGGGATAGTGATAGACCTTAGCAACAAATCTTCTTGTTGCAGTGATTCTTGGGTCTTGCTGGTGCTCTGACTTTTCAGGCACTCCAAGCGCATAGAACTTGTCGTCTGAAAGGTTTACTCCATTGTGGCAGTCAGCGCATTTACCCTTGCCTTTGAATATTTCAAGTCCTTTCTTTGCATCAGCAGACAGAGCTTTTTCATTCCCTTTCAGATATTTATCAATCGGAGCATCGAGCGATATTAATGTGCGCTCAAATGCTGCTATTGCCATTGAGATTTTTTCTCTTGTAACATCGCCGCCAAATACTTTTTTGAACAACTTGGCATATTCAGGAACAATACGTATCTGCTCCTCGAGAAAATCAAGATTTTTGTTCATCTCAAATGCAGACATTATCGGAAACAGCGCCTGATCCTCTAGTGTCGTTGCCCTTCCGTCATGGAACAGATACTTCTGGAAAGCTATGTTAATCAGTGTTGGTGCATTCCTCCAGTTTCTTGTTGTTGGATAGTTTAGTGACAGTTCCTGTCCGTCTGTGAACGCCTGTTCCGGCACATGACACGTTGCACAGCTCATTGTGCTGTCGCCGGATAATCTCCTGTCAAAAAAAAGCATTTTGCCAAGTTCAATTTTATCGGGTGTCTGTGGGTTTTTTTCGGGAATAGGTACTGTTTTAAAAGGCTCGAGGTGTCCTGCATAAATAGAGAAAGGCAATGCAAAACCAATCAGCACTAAAAAGATTATAAGAAATCTGAATATCCCTTTATTTCGTTTTTGCATTTTTTATCTCCTCCACTACAATCTTTTTTATATATTCGTATGGCCTGTTACCTACAACCTTTCTCCCATTAATGAAAAAAGTCGGAGTATTATAAAGGTCAAGGTCTAAGGCCAGTTTCTTGTCTCTCTCAATAACAGCCAAGTGTTTCATCTTATCCAGATCATCTGTGAATTTCTTTTCATCTAGTTTTAAATCTTTTGCGTATTTTATAAGACTTTTCCTGTCAAGATCGGGTGATTTCTTAAGAAGATATTCATGCATCTCCCAGAATTTGCCCTGATCTTGCGCAGCAAGAGCTGCCTCAGCAGCAATATGCGAGTAATCTCTGTATTTATAAGGATAGTTTTTGATAATAAGACGCATCTTGCCCTTGAATTCTTTTAAAAGCCTTAGTACGGTCGGACCGACCGCAACGCAGTGCGGTCATTGATAGTCAAGAAATTCTATTATTGTGACTGGCGCATCTGCTGGACCGTAAGAGGGAGAATTTTCGATAGGAAGAGAATAACGTTTCTCATCTGCATAGGAGAAAATAACACTGCTTAAAATCATGACAACAGCGAGGACCAATATTCTTACTTTCATTTTAAACCCCTGTCAGATTTTTGGTAGCTTCTGATTTGATTATAGCATGAAAAAAACAGGAGGCTTCTAAAGCCTCCTGTTTCAGATTCAAAAATTAATGTTGTTCCTGAGAATCATGCATTACAGGAAAATAAACAGCCGCAATCCTGTATGCGAAGATACCGAGCGCCACCAATCCTACGGTAATAGCAATCTCAGCTACTGAAGGAAAGTATGATATGCCTGGACGAAGCTGTGCAAAGAAATTTATATTGAAGCGGTTGAAGAGAACACCGAATATTACAAAGCTTGAGGAGGTAAGAATTCCGCCCACTGATTCCTGGGTGCTCTTTATTGAGTAAAGAATAATCGGAATTATTGCGCCGATCAAAATTTCCGCTATATAGAATTTGCTTGCCAGACTTCCATCAAGGAGCATTGGGAATGTACCTCTCACAATCATATCTATGATCTTAACCAGAAGATAGATACCCAGTGTTATCCTTGTACCCTTGCCAAGTCCCTTAAGTATATCCATCTCATATTCTTTCTTGAATGCCTTTGCACTTACGATCGACTCAAAAGAAACCATTGCAAGACCGACTGCAATTGCAGAGATGTAGAACATCTGCGGCATTATCGGAGAATACCAGAGCTGACTCAGTCTTGCAGGCATTATAAGGAAGAAGGCTCCAAGCGAAGACTGGTGCAGGAATGAGAGAACTATCCCGGCTATTACCAGAGGGAATGTGAAAAACTTAAGTATCTTAAGAAGCCCTGTCAGTTTCAGTTTTTCAAGAACTGCAGGAGCAAACTCAAGTGCAAGTACATTTGAGTACAAAGTTATACATATAACAACTTCAAACATTACCGACCTGTGCTGCCACATTAAAAGCGGATGCCAGAATCTTTGAGACTGTCCAATATCAATAAGTAAACCTAACATAACCACTGAATAGCCTATGAAGGCTGTTAGAATCGCAGGTCTTGCTATTGGTTTGTATTTCTTCATATTGAATATATAGACAGCCGCTGTTACAGCAAAGCCTCCAGCAGCAAGCGCAACTCCTGCAAAAACATCGAATGCAACCCATAAACCCCATGGCACATCATCTGACAGGTTTGTCGCTCCACCGAGCCCAAATACATATCTGTATATAACTGCTATCGCAGCAAGGCCAAGCAGGACAACAAGAATCTTTGTTCCCTTAGAAAAAAACTGAACATCTTTCATTGTTTTATCAAGTGCCTTCATGGCTATTCCCCCTTATCCTTGTCTCCCCTGTTCCTAAAGTAGGCAACAAGTGAAAGCACAGTTATCAGAGTTCCGACCGCAGCAGGGACCTTTGAAAGTGATGCCCATGTCAGATCTGGCAATGCTCTCTTGGGGATATTTGTCTTGAAACCTAACTGTTCAAAAGGTACGCTTGAAAGATACATCCATGAGGTGCCTCCTGCTTCTTCTTTCCCATAAATATGGTTTACATATTTTTCCGGATTGTCTTTTATCCTCTTCTCAGCCTCTGCAACTATAGCATCATAGTCGCCGAAGAATATGGCCTTTGATGTGCAGGTCTTTGCGCATGAAGGGATAAGCCCTGCATCAAGGCGGTCAACACAGAATGTGCATTTTTGAATTACAGGAAACAATTTTTCCCACTCATACTTCGGGACTCCAAATGGACATGCCATCATGCAGTATCTGCAACCTATGCATTTTTCAGCATTATAGGTTACAGGGCCTCTTGGATCTTTTGTAAACGCACCAACAGGGCATGCAGATGCACACGCTGGGTCTTTGCAGTGCATACACTGGGTTTTAACAAAATTCCAACTCATTTTATTTTCTTTTTCTTCTTCAAAGAATTTTACTGTTGTATATGTCTCTGAGTTCATCTCTAAAGGGTTAGTGAAATTTCCAGTAAGGACTGTTTTTTTCACTGCACGGTTGTTCCAGTTTTTGCATATAACCTGACAGCCGCGGCATCCTATGCACTTCGTAAGATCTATCAAAACGCCTTTTTTTACAGCTTTTGTGTCTACAGGCATAGTATTAGATACCATGTTTACCTCCAATCTTTTCGACGTCAACCATAAAGGCCTTTGATTCAGGTATCATTGTGTTTGCATCTCCGATAGTCGGCGTAAGAAGATTCGCACTGTCTCCTCCGCTGCCATCTTCTGGATACTGCCAGCCAAAACACCAAGGCAGTCCTACCTGATGCACTGTTGTCCCGCCTATCTTGAACGGCTTCAATCTGCGCGTTACTACTGCAACTGCCACAACTTCGCCGCGTCCAGACTTGACCTTTGTTTTATCTCCTGATTTAATGCCCTTTTCTTTTGCAAGCTCTTCGCTCATCTCAACAAACTGCTGAGGCATCATCTCGAGAAGCCATGGTTCGTGTCTTGTCATAACACCCGACTGCCAGTGCTCTGACACTCTATATGTTGATGCCACATAAGGGTATCTGACATCACATGAATAATATATGTCTTCAGCAGCTCCCTTGCCTTTATCAAAAAAGAGTTTGATTGTTGGGTTAATCCTCTGTTTTGACATTATGTTTTCCTGGAGAGGACATTCAAGTGCTTCATAGTGTTCAGGGAACGGACCTTCTGCAAGCCCAGGACCAAACAACGCTCCCATTCCATCAACTCTCATAATAAATGGGAATTTACCGTTTTGTGCTGAATAAGGCGGGGCAGGCCCATCAGGGATATCACCGTCCCATCCAGGAGCAGTCTTTTTAGTTATAGGATCAAGCTTGTTTGGGTTCCACTTTATAACAGTGCGTTTTGGATCCCATGGATTACCATCCGGATTAACCGAAGCCCTGTTATAAATTATCCTTCTGTTAATAGGCCAGCACCATGACCATTCAGGGAACATCCCAAGTCCACCTATATCCTTTTTACCTCTTCTCGCCATCATATTGATAATCTTTCCGTCTTTATGCGTGTAGCTTCCGCTGTATATCCAGTTACCGCATGAAGTTTTTCCGTCTGCCTGAAGAGAAACAAAGTTTGTACAGAGTTCGCCTTTTTTACCTATATGTTTTGCAGGCGTAACCTTTGTATCAACAATGTCTTCAAGATAGTAACCATTAATCTCCATTGCGATCTTGTGTATGTTTACTTCTTTAATTTTTCCTTCAGCATCTTTTGCTCCATAGTTCCATGTGAGATTTAATATAGGTTCAGGAAATTTTCCGCCCTGCGTCTGGTAGAGTTTTTTAACTTTAAAGTAAAGTTCATTGATAATTTCAGCATCAGGCTTCGATTCTCCTATTGGTGCAATCGCCTTATATCTCCACTGTGCCCATCTTCCTGAGTTTGAGATGCTTCCCTCTTTTTCGATTGAAGATGCGCATGGTAGCATGAAGACCTCTGTTTGTATGTCTTTGGGGTTCATACCCGGACCTCTCCAAAAAGATCCTGTTTCATTGTCAAAGAGGTTAACATTTACCATCCATTTCAACTTTGAAAGAGCAGTTCTTGTTTTATTGGAATTTGCTCCTGAACAGGCAGGATTCATTCCCCACGCAAAAAACCCTTCGAATTTGCCCTGTAACATCTTGTCAAAGAGAATCAGCCATGATGCATTCATGCCTTCGTCAAGCTTTGGGAGCCATGAATAACCAAAATCATTATCCTTTGTTGATTTGTTTCCGTAAATGGCCTTGAGATAACTTGTGATGTATTTGTTTCTGTTACTCCACCAGTTAACGCTCTTTGGCTCTTTTGTCTTTGGCGTGTGTTTTTCAATATATGTTTTTAGATCCGTGACTGCGGCTGTTGGTACAGGCAGATATCCGGGAAGTATATGGAAGAGAAGTCCCTGATCAGTTGAACCCTGAACATTTGATTCTCCTCTGAGTGCATTAATGCCGCCGCCTGCCATGCCGACATTCCCTAGTAAAAGCTGTATTATCGTCATTGCCCTGATATTCTGCGTGCCGACAGTATGTTGCGTCCATCCCATTGCATATAGCTCTGTTCCTACTCTATTAGGCTTCCCAGTCGAACCGTAAGTTTTGTATACCTCTAAAAGTTTCTCCTTTGGTGTTCCTGTTATTGAAGAAACCTTATCAAGGGTATAGCGTGAATAGTGTTTTTTCATTACCTGAAATACACAGTTTGGATTTGTCAGTGATGGATCTTTTTTTGGAACCCCATTTTCATCCATCTGGAAAGACCATGTCTTTTTGTCATACTTTCTTGTCTTTTCATCATAACCTGAGAAGAGACCGTTAAGTTCGCCAGGTCCTTTGTATTCAGGGTTTACAAGATAAGATGCGTTTGTATATTTGACGACATATTCCTTGAAATAGAGACTGTTGTCGATAATGTATCTGATCATTCCTCCGAGGAATGCTATGTCTGTTCCAGAACGCATCGGTGCATATACATGAGCCTTTGTAGCTGTTCTTGTGAAACGAGGATCAACAACAATAAGCTTAGCGCCTTTTTCAACAGCCTTGAGTATCCATTTCATTGATATAGGATGGTTTTCTGCAGGGTTTGCGCCCATTACAAGAATCACATCAGCATTTTTGAAATCAATAAAATGATTTGTCATTGCGCCGCGACCAAACGACTCTGCCAGAGCCGCTACAGTTGCGGAGTGTCATATTCGCGCCTGGTGTTCTATATAAACAAGCCCTAGAGAACGCAGCCATTTCTGAAGAATATAGCACTCTTCGTTATCAAGCGCCGCGCTTCCAATATGCGCAATGGCGTCTGTCCTGTTTACTACAAATTCTTTTTCTACTTCAACTTCTTTGCCATCAGGCCCTTTTTCTTTGACCTTTGATTTTGAAGTTTTCTTGAAAGACTTGTCACGAGATGTTTTTATCTTCTTGGCGATCTCGTCCAGCGCCCAATCCCACTCAACCGTCTTCCACTCTGATGCGCCTGGAGCGCGATAAAGTGGTTTTGTAAGCCTTTTTGGGTTGTTCGCAAGCTGATAAATAGAACTGCCTTTACTGCAAAGCGTTCCCTCATTGATTGGATGCTCTGGATCGCCTTCGGTGTTTACCACCTTGCCGTCTTTTGTGTTAACCAGAATACCGCAGCCAACAGAACAGAAAGGACAAATAGTCGTTGTTTCTTTTGTGCCTTTGATCTTTAATTCCCGTTCTTTGGCAATGGCATCCTCAGGAGAAAGACCTGTTGCAATAGCGCCTGCAACTGCTGTTCCGCCCGAGAGCTTCAGGAAATCTCTTCTCGAAAGACTCATACAAACCTCCCCCTAATATTTAACTTCTTACGGGCTTAACCTAGTATTTGCCAAGCCCTTATGCTTTTTTTGCATAACGAAATATATTAAGCAAATTATATTAGTCCAAATGTCAATAAAAAAACCAATATTAAATACTAATCCGGCCATAACAAAAAAATATTGATCTTTTGTCAAAATTGACAAATTAATATAAGCACAAAAAAAGCCGGGAATGGGGGTTGAACCCACGGCCTGCTGATTACGAATCAGCTGCTCTGCCACTGAGCTATCCCGGCAGTTAGTCCTTATTATTATATTCTTTCATTGCTTCTTCAAAAAGTGCATCAGGACATTCTCTGTATTTTGGAGAAAAGTGCATAACTACAAGTCTCTTCACTCCTGCCTCTCTTCCAATCCTTCCGGCAGTCTTTGCTGTCAGATGATGCCTGTCCAGAGCCCTGTCCCTGTCTTCATCAAGAAAATACGCCTCACAGTAAAGCGTATCAGAATCTTTAGCAAAGGCTATTATCTTTTTTATGTTCTGTTCATCCAAAGAAGAGTCAGCAATATATGATATCTTTTGTCCTGCTGTTATCTTGGCTATTTCTGAAAGGTCTTTCATCTTGTATTTTTTGCCTGCAATCTTGAATTCCGCCTCAAAAGAACCATTTTCCCTTAGCGCTTTCTTGTATTCTGAAAGCCACGGACCAACAGGAAGCCCAAGCCTTGTCAACGCTGCTTTATCAATATTTATATGAAAATCCTCTTTCAATGAAAAACCAAGACTTGGTATTTGATGAGTCAGGCATTCAGCCCTTATCTCAAAAACAGGTTCCCTGAAAACAATGCCGTTAAATTCATTATTATCATAATCAACTCTTTCGAAACAGTTTTCAGAATAAAAACCTGAATGTCCGACTGTTTTTTCATTTATGCTGAATACATTAATCTTGAGCGGATATTCTTTTATAAGATTCCATGTATATCCCTTTAGCTTGCCCTCGACACACTCAATAATATTTGACGGCCCAAATATATTAAGCGGAGTTTCACGTCTGAGAAGCGCTCTAAGAAGGGTATCGAATCCAATGAAATGATCTATGTGAGTATGGGTAACAAAAACATCAGTAATCTTCTGCATATCCGCTAGGCTTAACTTGTTAATGTTTCCGAGATCAAAAAAAATAGCGCGCTTTTCTCTCATCAATCTTATAAAAACACAGGGATCTTCAAATGGCTTGTTTACCAGTCTGTGATGAAAAATAGGTTTCATGAGGGATTATATCCTATTGTGATATAATATGAAAATTAGAAATCTTTTTTTAACTATTCGCTACGGAGGCTAGATGTCTGAGCTCAGAAAAGACCCTATCAGCGGCAGATGGGTCATAATCTCTGTTGAAAGAGGGAAAAGACCGACTGATTTTTTGTCACCTTCTCAGAAGAAAAAAGGCGGCTTCTGCCCGTTCTGCCCAGGGAATGAACATACTACTCCAAATGAAATACTTGCATTCAGACCAGAAAAAAAACAGCCTGATTCTCCGGGCTGGACACTTCGAACAGTTCCCAATAAATTTCCTGCGTTACAGATACACGGGGACCTGACAAAATCAGGCGAAGGCATATTTGACAAAATGAACGGTATCGGAGCACACGAGGTCATAATAGAAACTCCTGAGCACAATCTTTCTTTATCCACAATGTCTCAGAAAGCATTTCAAGATGTTTTATGGGCATACTTTTTCAGACTGAATGATCTGAAAAAAGACATAAGATTCAGATATGTTCTCATATTCAAAAATGAAGGCGAAGACGCAGGCGCTACACTTGAGCACTCGCACAGCCAGCTTATTGCTCTTCCCATAGTGCCCAAGCTTGTAAAAGAAGAAATAAATGCAGCAGAAAAATACTATAACCTGAAAGAACGCTGCATATTTTGCGATGTTATAAATCAGGAGCTTGATTCAAGAAAACGCATAATCTATGAAAACAATGACTATATTGCAATCTCGCCGTTTGCTTCAATGGCTCCATTTGAAACATGGATATTGCCAAAAAAACACGAATCACTTTTTGGGCCAAAAGGCAGAGATTTTTCCTCTCTTGGCGATATATTCCAAAAGATACTTAAACAGATGGACAGGATTCTTGACATTCCTCCATACAATTTCATTATCCATACATCGCCATTCACCAGCGAGGCAAATGATTATTACCATTGGCACATTGAGATCATACCCAAACTCACAAAAATAGCTGGATTTGAATGGGGTTCAGGTTTTTATATTAACCCTACTCCTCCTGAAGAAGCTGCAAAATTTATGCGTGAGGCAAAGATTTAAGCAAGAAGCAATCGGGAATTTCAAAGACAGCTCTGGATAACAACTGAGAGGTAAATGAAAATTTTGATAGCTGCATCTGAGGCTGTACCTTTTGCCAAAACCGGGGGGCTTGCGGATGTTACCAGCGCTCTTCACAAAAAATTCGGAAAACTCGGCAAAAAATCATATCTAGTACTTCCTCTCTATAAAAAAATCCGCAAAGAATTCAAACTCAAAGACACAAAAGTTTCAATTACAGTGCCATTGGGTAACAGGATTATCAAAGCTTGTGTTTTCACTCTTGATGATTCCGTATATTTCATTGACTGTCCTGAATTCTTCGACAGAGATGAACTATACGGCACATCACAAAATGATTATCCTGATAACGCATCACGTTTTATATTTTTCTCAAGGGCAATCCTTGAGTCATGCAAGGCATTGAACCTAAAGCCTGATATAATCCACTGCAATGAATGGCAGACAGGCCTTGTTCCTTTATATCTTAAAACTCTGTACAGGAATGACGTATTCTTCAGTAAAACTGCCTCTATAATAACGATACACAATCTTGGCTATCAGGGGTTGTTCTCAGCATTTCTGATGAATCTGACAGGACTAAGCCCTGCTCTATTTACGCCTGAAGGAATAGAATTTTACGGCAAGATGAATTTTCTGAAAGCTGGACTTATATCTGCAGATCTGATAACTACTGTAAGCAATACATATGCAGGAGAAATATCGACCAAGGAATATGGATTTGGTCTGGATGGACTATTAAGAAAAAGAAAATCTGATATCAGAGGCATTATTAATGGGATAGACTATGATGAATGGAACACTGAAAAAGACAAATACATAAGCAAAAAATACAGTGTCAACGATTTAAGCGGCAAGAAACAATGCAAACTTCAGCTTATCAAGGAATGCTCTATTAATCCCGATCCGAAAATTCCTATCATAGCAATCATAAGCAGGCTTTCTGCACAAAAAGGAATTGATCTCTTTCTCCCAATAATTGAGAGTATAATTTCAGAAAAAGCGAACATTGTAATTCTTGGCAAAGGGGATGATATCTTTCATAAAAAATTAACTGCTGCGTCAAAAAAATATAAGGACATGTTAAATCTAACGATTGGATTCAATGATGAGTTTGCGCACAGAATATATTCAGGAGCTGACATATTCCTTATGCCTTCGAGATATGAGCCATGCGGACTTGGCCAGATTATAGCAATGAGATACGGTACAATTCCTGTTGTAAGAAAAACAGGCGGACTTGCCGACACAGTTTCAGAGTTCAACACTGGGAATGACAAAGGCACAGGTTTTCTTTTTTCTGAATATACACCAAACGCTCTTTACACTGTTTTAAAAAATGCTCTTGATACATATAAAAATGAAAATAAATGGCAAAAATTAATTTTAAATGCAATGAGAACCGATTTCTCCTGGGAAAATTCTGCAAGGAAATATATAGAGATTTATAATGAGGCAATCAGGTTAAAAAAATGAGCTTACGACTGAAATTTTCAATATTGCTTATTGCATGGTTAATTATAATTCTGGCCTTGGGTGCAAGCATTCTATATATATTCAATTCCCTTGACCAGAGTCTTGACATACTCGAAAGATCAGCGGTTGAACACCGCCTCTATCAGGAAATGGGAACATCTGTCAATGTTTTTTTCAAAAACATAAAGGATTGGTCAGTCACAGGCGACAACAACAGTAAAAAACAAGCAAAGGAAAAACTTTCTGCTCTTTTCAAAAAATCAACAGAGCTAAAAGAAACAGCAGGAAACAGAGAAGCTTTAAAACGAATAGAAAAAGACCTGGCACACATTCAGGCAACAACAAAAATAATACTAGACGCAGAATCTCCTAAAGATAATAAGGAAGCTGCAAAAGAGATTCTTAGGATTGAAGCAAGAAAAGAGCGAATACTTCTTGAGATAGAATTTGTTCAGTCAGAAAACATAAGAAGAGTTTCTGAGATTGCAGCAAAAGGCACTGATATCAAAAAAAATCTTAGATTCTACCTAAGTTCACTTCTTGCATTTGGCATCATTGCTTCCTTGTCTTTGATACTCCTGATAAGAAGAGTCATAAGCAATCCGTTTAATGACCTCATGGAAGCAACAGAAAAGATAGGGAAAGGTGAATTCAGCTACCGCATAGATTCAAAAAGAACAGACGAGATAGGAATTATTTCTAATAGATTCGATGAAATGGTTGAAAAGCTTCAAACATCTGTAAATGCTGAAGCGCAGAGCTATGCCGCTGCAAAAAATCAGCTTCTGAAGCTGACCGTATTATATGACCTTGCAACAACCATGGCCTCTACTGTAAATCTCGATGAATTATTAAAAATGATTGCAGCAGAGATATCCAAACTGCTTAATGCAAGGGTTTGCATTATACGATTGTTTGAAGAAAATAACCTTAATATAAAATCTTTTTATAATAAAACAAATGAGCAGTTTGACATTCCGGCTGAAAATTCCATTGCAGAACAGGTTATAAAAGAGAAAAAACCTATCCTGATCGATTTAAATAACATGTCTGCATTATGCATGCCTTTATACATAACAGGCAATATTATAGGAACATTGGGTTTGTACGATAAAACTGATTCAGAAGGGAACAAGATATCATTTACAGATGACAACATTGAGACTTCAATTGCATTTTCATCAATGGCTGCTTTGGCTATTGAAAAAGCAAAACTTTATGATAATCTGCGAAAAAACGAAGAACTCGCATTAGAAGCAAAAAAGAAAAAGGATATACTTTTTGATAGTGTTCAAGGAGGCATAGTAACTCTAAACAAAGACTACATCATAACTTCAGCTAATAAATTTATGGAACACTGGACCGGCATTAAAACAGATGAGGTGATCGGGAAAAATGCAGTAGATATTTTTCATAAACAGGGCG
Organism: Nitrospiraceae bacterium; assembly: GCA_021373015.1. NCBI lineage: Bacteria > Pseudomonadati > Nitrospirota > Nitrospiria > Nitrospirales > Nitrospiraceae > Nitrospiraceae bacterium. The sequence goes on along the minus strand of JAJFTJ010000007.1, from coordinate 93,516 downwards.
GAATATGTCCGCACTGCGTTTCAAAAGTAACATTTGAAACAGGACAGACGAATTCTATCACCTTGTCAAAGGAAGGGGATTTTGCAGAACTCACATCTTACCCCATCAAAGACGAGAATGATAATGTTATTGAAAGTGTTGTCTTCATTCAGGATATAACAGACAGGATACTCTATCATGAAGAGATACTGAGTCTTTACAAAGAAGTTGCACATACAAAAGACTATCTTGAAAGCTTCATAAATAACTCCGCAGATGCCATAATCACATCTGACCTGAACGGAATTATAATCTCATGGAATCCAAGTGCGGAAAAAATTTACGGCTTCTCAGAAATAGAAGCTGTCGGAGAATTTCTTCCGTTTGCCCTGCCGCATACAATAAATACGGAAAAAGAATATATAGAGAGAATAAAACACAGAGATATCCTCAGAAACATTGAAACAATCAGACAAAAAAAAGACGGTTCAATTATAGAAGTCAGCCTGACACTCTCACCAATAAAAAACACCTCTGGAGAAATCATAGGCATAAGCGGAATATCAAGAGATATATCAGAGAAAAAACGGGTTGAAACAGAACTAATAAGAAGGAATCAGGAACTTTCGAGACTCTCCTTCATCAGCTCCGCAATGAGAGAAACACTGCAGCTAGAAAAACTCTTGAGAATGGTTCTCACTGCAGCAACAATGAGCGATGGACTTGGCTTTAACAGGGCAATGCTTTTTCTAATAGATGAAAAAAAAGACATGATCAAAGGTGTGATGGGTGTTGGCCCTGCAAACCATGAAGAGGCATGGAAAATATGGGAAGAACTTTCAGTTAAAAAAAGAACACTCAATGAAATCATGGCTGACATTGAAAAGAGCCCTCTTAAAAAAGATTCGTATTTTGACAAACTGAGTAGAGGTATTGAAATCTCTCTTAAAGAAAAAACCATACTTACAAAAACAGTACTTGAGAAAACCGCATTCAATATCACTGACGTGAAGCAGGAAAAACTTTCAGATATAGCGCTGATACAACAGCTTGGAACCCATGCATATGCTACTGTTCCCCTTATATCAAAGGGACGAGTTATTGGAGTTCTATGGGCTGATAATTTTTTCACAAACCAATTGATATCCGATGAAGACATGAATTTTCTAAAAGGATTTTCCAACCAGGTAGCAAGCGCGATAGAAAACGCAAGGTTATTCGAACAAATATCCCGTGCCGAGGCCGAGCTTGAAAATATTTTCAGATCAATTTCTGACATGATATTTATAACAGACAAGGAATACACAATAAAAAAAATCAACGAAGCTGTTGTCGAAAGAATAGGCAAACCTGTAAATGAAATTCTAGGCAAAAAATGTTATGAGATATTTCATAAAATGAAAGAGCCATGGGTTGAATGTCCGCATCATAAATCTGTAGAAAACAAAAAATCGTATATTGAAGAAGTAAAAGATGACAATCTTGGCGGGACATTTCTCACGTCTAATTCGCCGTTATTCGATTCTGAAGGAGAATTCATAGGAACAGTTCATGTTGTCAGGGATGTAACAGAACTTAATAACCTTAGAGAAAAACTTGTCTCAACACAGAGGATGGCTGCATTAGGCGAAGTGGCAGCAAAAGTTGCGCATGAAATAAGAAACCCATTGGTATCTGTAGGAGGATTTGCAAGAAGACTCGAAAAAAAGCTCGACGGCAATCTCAAGGAATATGCAGAGATAATCGCCAAAGAAGTGGGAAGACTCGAAGACATACTCAAAGAGATACTCGGCTTTGTTAAGGACATAAGAATTTTTAAACAAGAGGTTAATCTTAACAATCTTATAGATGACATCATCAATCTTATAAATGTAGAGATTAAAGAAAAAAATATTGTCCTTGTGAAAGAGTTATCCAATGTGCCATCTGTAAATGTAGATATTGACCGTGTCAGGGAAGCGCTTCTCAATATATTCAACAATGCAATTCAGGTACTAAGCATAAACGGCAGGATTACTGTTAAGACATATACAAAAGGGGATTATGTTGTAATAGCAGTAGAAGACACTGGACCCGGAATTGAAGATAAAGATCTGCCTTTTATATTTGTGCCGTTTTACACTACAAAGGCATCAGGAACTGGTCTTGGGCTTGCTATTACCAACAGGATTGTAGAAGAACATAAAGGGAAAATCGAAGTTAATAGTATAATAGGAAAAGGAACAACATTCAGAGTTTCTTTTCCAAAAAAGCAATAAAGGAGGAAACATGAAAATAATGGTAGTCGATGATGACATTCATATTCAAAAACTTTACAAGGAAGAACTTGAAGAAGAAGGTTATGAGGTAATCATCGCCGGCACAGGACAAAAAGCCATGGAGCTTTTTGAAAAAGAAAACCCTGATCTTGTAACACTTGATATACTGATGCCTGATATAGACGGGATAAAGCTTTTGAGACAGATGAAAGAAAAAAAACCGAGACTCCCTATAATAATGTCTACTGCCTATGATTACAGAGATGATTTTGCTGTGTGGGCATCAGAGGCATACATTGTAAAATCAGCAGATCTTGCCGAACTTAAAAATACAATTAAAAAACTTACAGCTAAATAATGTCAGTGATAATAAAAGCAGAAACTCCTGTTTACGGTGGATATACCATTGCCCGCGATAATGGCATCATTTTTATAAGTGGAGCCATTCCTGAAGAAACTGTTGAGGTCTCTATAGTTGAAAAGAAAAAAGACTACATGATCTGCAAAGTCAGTAATGTCCTTGAACCTTCGGACCACAGAATAGAACCTCTCTGCCCTGCCTTCGGCATTTGCGGAGGATGCCATCTGCAATTTATATCTTATGATAAACAGATAACCATGAAAGAAGAAGTGCTACTTGATTCACTTTTGAGAATCGCTAATATCGCAATGCCCCTCGCCCCTTCCCTCACAGACAAAGAATATAACTACAGGCACAGGGCACAGCTTAAGATATCTCCAGACGGCAAAGCAGGTTTTTACAAAAAAGGCACAAGAGAAGTAGTACCGTTAAAAAAATGCCCTCTGATGATAGAAAAAATAAATGAGCTACTTAAAAAAGCGGACGAAATGACTTTATTGGGAATCAGTGAAATGCATATCTCGTACGGTGATGAAGCAATAGCATTAATAAAAACAAAATCATCCATTGAAAACATGGAGTATCTGATGGCAGGTATTGGGCTGTCGGGAATCGTGCTTGAGAGCGGTGATTCTATTGGCAAGGATCATGTCAGGCTTGATCTGAATGGACTTGAATACACGGTTACACCATGGAGTTTTTTTCAGTCTCACTGGGAACTGAATAAAAAAGTTGTAGAATTGATTTTAAACGAACTTGGCGCTCTTGAAAACAGATCAGTGCTCGACCTTTATGCAGGGGCAGGCAATTTTTCCCTTTTGCTTGCAAAGAGATCATCAAAAGTTACTGCTGTTGAGGAGAACCCACATGCAGTCGAAGACGGTGAAAGAAACGCCAAACTAAATAACATTATTAACTGCAGATTTATTAAAACCTCTGCAGAAAAATATAGATTAAATGAAAAATTTGACATAATAATTCTCGATCCGCCAAGACATGGGCTTACCTCTGATATCTTAAAAAAGATTGTAGATAATTTGCCTGAAAAAATAGTTTATGTTTCATGCAATCCTGCCACATTCGCAAGAGACCTGAAAAAATTGAAGGAAAGATACAATATTGATTCTATCCGCATGATAGACTTCTTTCCAAATACCTATCATGTCGAAGCGCTTGCTTTCCTGAGCAAAAGAGAATAGTGATATGAATCCAAAACAAAAACTCTTGAAAGAACTTCCATCTGTTGACGAGATAATAAAAAGTCCTAAGGGAATAAAATGGTGCAAGATATTCCCTAGAAGGCATGTGCTTAAGGCAATAAGAGAAATAATAGAAATTAGAAGAAAAATAATATTGGATGATAAAAAAGATTTATCAAAAGAGGAAAGTTACACAGCAATCGAAAAAAGAATTTACAAACTCTCCTCGTTCAGTCTCAGACCTGTCATAAATGCAACCGGGATAGTCATACACACAAATCTTGGCAGATCGGTACTTACACACAATGCTTTGGATAATGTTGCAAGGGTATCTGAAAATTATTCTAATCTTGAATATGACCTTAAAGAAGGCAAGAGAGGCAAGAGATACGCACATGTCGTAGAAATAATAAAAGAAGTGACAGGAGCTGAAGATGCAATAATAGTTAATAACAACGCAGCTGCTGTGCTATTGTGTCTCAACACATTGGCAAGAGATAAAGAAGTAATTGTTTCAAGGAGCGAGCTTGTTGAGATAGGCGGTTCATTCAGGCTCCCTGATGTCATGATATCAGGAATGTCTATACTTAAAGAGGTCGGCACAACAAATAAGACCCGTCTCGATGATTATATAAATGCCGTAAATCAAAATACAGCGCTTTTACTGAAAGTCCATCAGTCTAATTTTAAGATAGTGGGATTCACTGACAGTGTTTCAATAGAAGAGTTGAAAACTATCTCCGATAAACACAATATACCCCTGCTTTTTGATCTTGGAAGCGGATGTCTGATAGACCTTAAGCCATATGGCATATTAAATGAACCAACAGTGCAGGAGATAGTGAAGGCAGGAGTCGATGTAATAACATTCAGCGGAGATAAGCTCCTCGGAGGACCGCAGGCAGGAATAATCATAGGCAAGAAAAAATATATTGAGATGATCCAGAAAAATCCATTAACAAGAGCTGTGAGAATAGACAAACTAACACTTGCGGCGCTGGAATCAATTCTTCATGAATATCTTGATGAGGAAAAGGCTATAGAAAATATCCCAACGCTGAGAATGCTTTTGCAAAAACCAGAAATAATAAAAGCGCGCGCTGAAAAAATCGCATCGAATTTTAAATATCTTCTAAAAAAAATGAAGATCGAAGTCATGGAGGATTTTTCACAGGCAGGAGGAGGTTCTCTTCCTGGGATTGATTTCCCCACATATGCTGTTTCAATAAAACCAAAAGAGATATCTGTTAATCAGTTCGAAGAACAACTGCGCTCAGGAACACCACCCGTAATATGCAGGATAAAAGATAACTCTATCATAATCGATGCAAAAACAATTAATGAACAGGAAATAGAACCCCTTGCAGACTGTATTAAGAACGCTCTTGAACAGCTTTCTTAATTTTTTAATACTTCAAAAAACCGACAAGTAACCGTCATTGAGTATGATAAGCCTGGAATCGGGTCTGTCTTTGATAGTTAATTTTTTGATAAGTTTAATTGCCTTTTTATCAGCATCAATCTCAGGTATGCCTTTATTCATTAATTTTATCGGAACTAATTCACCTTCCATAAAATTTCCGTTCTCTGCAGCAAGTGAGACCTTGAGTATAGCGCTTACGCCATTTGACCCACTAGTATTAAATCCATACGTCAAAAAATTTCCAAGGCTGTAAACAATCAGCTTTTCTCTATAAACTTCCATAGCTCTAAGAACATGGGGTCCGTGACCAATGACAAGATCAGCTCCTGCGTCAACTACTGCACGGGAAAACTTTATCACATTCCCCCTTCTCTCATTTAAAAAAATCTCTTCCTTGTACAATGTCTGAAGGGCTTTTTCACCCTCAGCGCCGCCATGGAATGAAACTATAACAATATCATTTGACTGCTTAAGCTCACCAACAATCAACGCAGCGTTTGGGATATCATTTATTAATAAAGTATCTGGAGCTGAAGATGGGAATGAAAAACCCACTACTGCTATCTTCTTGCCTCTAATTTCAAAATAAGCAATGTCATTACAACCTACATGTTTTATGCCGGCTGAAATAAGAGTATCTTTTGTGCTTTCTATTCCTCTGAGGCCGAAATCAAAAGTATGATTATTCGAATAGTTCATAACATTAAATCCGGTATCTTTCAGATGGTACACATATCTTGTAGGCATTCTAAAGACAAAACAATCCTTGGTTTTGCGGAGGCATTTCGCCGGCTCTCCTGCGTCTAAAAAAGGACCTTCCAGATTTCCAAATACAATATCATGCCCTTTTAGCTCCTGCCCGACATTATTGAATATGCCTGCCCCGTCATCAGGAGGAAGCATCACTTTCTTAAATGTAGTGCCCATCATTATATCGCCTACAGCAACAATGCTTATCTTTTCTCCAGCTTCCGCTGAATATGAAAATAAAAAAATTCCAATAACTAACAATATCAAAGCAATATTTTTTTTATTATTCAAGTTTCTCTCCTGAGAGGCTTTATAAAATCTAACACAAAGCTGCTACGAAATAAAACTAATTAAATTGATTTTTGCAGACTTATGTTTTATTCTTACTACTATGGATTTCACAAAGATTTTTAGCAATTTCAGAAAAAGAAAAGTCCTTGTTATCGGCGATCTTGTGCTGGATCAGTACATATGGGGAAATGTTAACAGGATTTCACCAGAAGCGCCGGTTCCTGTTGTTGATGTAACATCAGAAAACTTTCTTCTGGGCGGCGCGTGCAATGTTGCAAACAACATCTCAAGCCTTGGCGGACATGTGGCGGTTGTTGGTCTGGTTGGAAAAGACATGGCCGGCGAGATGATGAAACAGCTTCTTCAGGAAAAAAGAGTTGCCTGTTATTTATTCGATGACAAAAGACCCACAACAATAAAGGCAAGGGTTGTTGCGCATAACCAGCAGGTTGTAAGATTTGACAGGGAAGAAAAGAGCAAAATATCAGGTAATACTCTCAAAGCAATAATTGATTGTCTGAGAAGAATGGTTCCTGAATATGATGCAGTAATAATATCTGATTACAAGAAAGGGGTGGTAACTCCTGAATTAATACAGGAAGTAATGAAGGCCGCAAAACCCAGGAACAGATTTGTTGCAGTAGACCCAAAAATGGGGCATTTCCATCTTTACAAAAATGTATCGCTGATTACACCGAACATAATGGAAGCATCAAACGGCGCAGGAATAGAAATAAAAGATGAAGAATCACTGATTAAGGCAGGCAGAATACTCCTTAAAAAACTATCATGCAAGGCCGTGCTTTTAACAAGAGGCGAAGACGGCATGAGTTTATTCGAAAAAGGAAAGGTCGCTCACATACCGACAGTTGCAAGACAAGTCTATGATGTAACAGGAGCTGGTGATACTGTAATTGCAGCATTTGCGCTTGCACATGCATCAGGGGCAACACTCCAGCAGGCAGCAGTTATTGCCAATCATGCAGCAGGAATAGTTGTAGGAGAGATCGGCACAGCAGTCACAACCACTGCGAAGATAATCAGATCATTAAAAAATTCTAAGTAGACGAGACCTTATCCAGAATATCTTTCAACACGCTGAATTTAATAGGCTTGTTGATAAAAAAATCCGCTCCTGTTTTTAGAAACTCGCCTTCCGGGCATAAACAACTCATAGCTATTACCGGCAGCGACGAGTTCAGGTTTTTTATTCTTTCTATAAGTTCAATACTGCTAATCCCTTGAATAATATATTCTGTTATAACAATATGATAGCGCTTCTTTTTTACCAGCATAATTGCCTCATCTCCGCTGCAGGCGCAGTCTGCATTGTATCCATAAAAATCGAAAAATTCCTTTAAAAACTCTCTGACATAAGAATCATCGTCGACAACAAGGACTTTTTTATCATTTACCCTCATGTTATTATTTACCACTTCAGGTTGTATTTGTCAAGGAGTTACAACTGCGAGTTTATAGACTTTTCCTTTGTTGACACGCAAAATTATGCATTGCACATGGAGAGAAATGTGGACACGAAACATATTGGAAATATGATTAGAATTGCCAGAAAAACAGCCGGGCTATCTCAGATGGGATTAGCTGAAAAAATCGGAATTTCATATCAACAGATTCAGAAATATGAAAAAGGGTTAAGTGAAATCAGGATATCAAGACTCTCACAGATTGCTAATGCACTGGGCATGCCGGCCAGCAGATTTATATCATCAGATGATGAAAAAATGTTTGTGTCTGAATCCGCAAGTCTTTACGGTTCGCTAGATGATGATGAAATTAAATTACTCAAACTATTCAGGACCATAAAAGACAAGAAGTTAAAGAATGTGTTTCTCATGGCAATCAAAGGAGCTGCAGAATTGTCTGAGAAAAAAGCGAAAAAGACTAAAGCTTAAGCTTCATCAATACAGCGTCTTCTGCCGGATGAGTATAATACTGTTTCCTTAAACCAATTACCTCTGCCCCAAAACTCTCATATAACTTTCGTGCAATATTATTCGATGCTCTGACTTCAAGATACAGAATTCTGCACTCATTCTCCCTTAATTCATCAAGTACACTTTGGATAAGCTTTCTGGCAATTCCTTTTTCTCTGAAATTCTTATGGACTGCAATATTAAGAATATGGGCCTCGTCAAGAATCTTTTTTGCGCAGATATATCCAATTACATTATAGTTTTCCGAAACAGCGGTTTTTGCAATAGAGCTACTGCTTGAGATTTCTGTTTTAAAAGATTCTGCTGACCACGGAGTGCTGAAAGAGAGATTCTCTATCTCGATAACCTGAGGCAGGTCTGCCTCTGTCATCTCCCTAAGAGTGAATTTCATCTTCATTTAGTTTGAAATTTCAATTCTGCTTCTGACTTTCTGATATAAAGCGGGGTAAGTGTTAAAGGCTCTGAAAAATCTCCTTTTAATGCCTTCTTGAGTCCAAGATACGCAGCATTTGAAGGACATGCCGCCATTTTTTCAGGGGAAGGGAAAACTGCTCTTTCTTTAAAAATACTTAATATCTTATCTTTATAAAGCAGAGTTCCTTCACCGGCAAAGATATATTTATCGGATTTAATAGCTGATAAAACTCTCTCTAAAAAATTTTTAGGATTTGATGATTCCTCGGGCATTATTTTTCTGAAATCATTATCTTCCCATTTATACAATGCTGCATAAACTTCTTTCCTTCTTGCATCAAGCATTGTGCATACAGGATATTTGCTGTGAGTAAAATTCCATGCAAAAGCATCAAGAGTTGGAATGGAAACTATTGGCTTTGCTGTTGAATATGCAAAGCCCTTGATTGTGCTCAGCCCTATTCTTATGCCTGTGAAAGAGCCCGGACCGATCGTAACGCCAAACACATCAATATCAGATATATTAAGTCCCGCCTGTTTAAGACAATGTTCTATCTCTGTCATGAGCCTTTCTGAATGCGTGGACAGGACGTTTAATCTGCCTTCTGCAATAAGATGCTCTTCATCCATTATGGCAACGCCGCCCAGCATTGTTGATGTATCTATCGCTAGTATCTTCATTACTAATCAATATTATACAAACTGATTAATATCTTCAAGAAACAGATATTGAAGATACGAACAAAAAAAGATATTATGTAAACAAGACATTCAAAACAGAAGTTTTACAAAATATACTGAGGAGGATTTTTACATGAAAAAAATATGCCTTTTTGTAATCCTTTCTTTAATTTTTTTTGTTGGAATTTCTTATGCGGGTTTTTTTGATGACCTGATAAAAGCTGTTGGCAGTAAGACACAAAAAGGAACTGATAATCAGACAATAGTTGCAGGCTTGAAAGAAGCGCTCTCAATCGGCTCTGATAATGCAGTAAAAAAAGTATCAAAACTCGATGGATATTTCGGGAATGAGATGATAAAGATTCTGATGCCCGAAAAAATTCAAAAAACAGCTGATGTCCTGAGAAAAGTCGGTCTCCAGAAACAGGTCGATGATTTTGTATTAAGCATGAACCGTGCAGCCGAAAAAGCAGCGCCTCAGGCATTTGATTATTTTGTGGATGCGATTAAACAGATGACCTTTGACGATGCCAAGAAGATTCTAAACGGAGGAGACACTGCTGCAACAGAATTTTTCAAAGAAAAAACCAATGATAAAATATACAAGTCGTTCAAGCCCGTCATCTCAAACAGCATGAATGAGGTTGGAGTAACACGCACATACAAAAACATGATAGGAAAATATGAGGCGATCCCTCTAATGAAAGCAGAGTCCCTTGACCTCGACCATTATGTAACAAACAAGGCGCTTGACGGTCTTTTCTACATGATCGGAGAAGAGGAAAAGAAGATAAGAAAAGATCCAATGGCCAGAGTCACAGACCTTTTAAAGACTGTATTTGGAAAATAGCGGCTGACTGAGATCGCTTTGTTTATCTTAATATTCGTCTGTCTCGTTAATAAGCAATATGCCGTCTGTTTTTTTTGTTTTCAGATATCTGACAAGGAACAACCCTGAAGCAGTAAGGCATACTATTGATGAAAATGTTATTGCAAGGGTGGTGCCGATAGAGTCTGACAGCGCTCCAATCATAAAACTTCCTATCGGAGTAAACCCCAGAAACACGATAGCATAAATGCTCATCAGCCTTCCCCTCAGATTATCCGTAGAAGAAAGTTGTATGAAGCTGTTGGCTGTTGCAAGAAAACTCACAATCCCCCAGCCCGCACACACAAGCAAAATCAAGGTGATGCTGAAAACCTTTGAGACAGATACAAAAAGAAGCGAGACTGAAAAACATAGCGCTGCAATAGACATATATCTCATCTTATTCCGGATGTCGCCCCTGACAGCAATCATAACCCCAGCAGTTAATGCGCCAAGCCCTGTAGCGCTTACAAGAAGACCAAATCCTTTTGCGCCGGCGCCAAAAATATCTTCAGCAAAAACAGGCAGAAAACTTGTAAATGGAATACCGAACAGGCTTAATGAAGCAATAAGCATCATAAGATAAAGAACATCTTTTTCTTTTCTTATGAAATGCACTCCCTCCATCATGTCTTTGAAAAATCCGCTTGAATGAGTCTTGATCTCACCTTTTGTTTTTATCATTGAAAGACCTATTATCACTGCAACAAAACTCAGGGCATTAAGATAGAAGCATGCCGGAAGGCTCATATTCGCTATTACAAATCCTGCAATAACAGGTCCAATAAGCCGCGCACCATTGAATGCAGCAGAATTAAGCGCAATTGCGTTAAGCAGATTGCCTTTGCCCACCATCTCAACAAGAAATGACTGTCTTGCAGGCATATCAAACGCATTGACTACGCCCAGAAAAAACGCAAGCAGAATCACCTCATACACTGTAACAATATGAAGATCTGTGAGCATTCCCAGCGCCAATGCAGGGATTATCGACAGCGCCTGTGTGAGGATTATCAAATTTCTTTTTCTGAATCTGTCTGCCACAATTCCGCCTATCAGACTGAAAAATAAGATAGGCAGAGATGATGCAGTTGCAGCAATGCCCAGATATAAAGGCGATTTTGTCAGGGTATAAACAAGCCAGCCCTGTGCAACAGCCTGCATCCATGTCCCTGACAGGGAAATAAGCTGGCCGAACCAGAAGAGACGAAAATCCCTGAAATAGAGGGCCGAAATTTTCTCAGAGTTATTCATCAATGATATTTTACACCAATCTCGAATTCATATATGATATTAGAAATCTTAGATATTTATAAGGCAGGAAATTCATGAAAAGATTATTCCAGATAATTATATCAATTTTATTATTATTCTATGCTTATGAATCCAATGCAGAAAATATTAAGGTCATTGCCAGCATCTATCCTGTCGGAGATATCGCAAAAAATGTCGGAAGAGATAAAATCGATGTAAAGGTAATGCTTCCTCCGGGAGCCTCACCCCACACATTCGATCTGACGCCTCTCGATATGGCAGAGCTGGCAAGGGCAAAGGTCTTTGTAAAAATAGGCGCAGGGCTTGAGTTCTGGGCTGAAAAAGCATTAAAAACAGCTTCAAATAAAAATCTGGCTATTGTTGACCTCTCTGATAATATCCCACTTATTTATGGCATTGATTCGCATGAGCATAAGGAAAAAAATTCCAGCAGAAGCGTTGATCCTCATTTCTGGCTGGATCCTGTTTTTGCAAAAGGTTTTGTGGATAAAATCCTTGAGGCATTGATAAAGGCAGATCCTCAGAATAAAAACTTTTATTCACATAATGCCGAGACATATAAAAAAAGGCTGGATAAGCTCCATGAAGAGATAGCACAAAGAACAGGACGGTTCAGGACAAAAGAATACGTCAGCTTTCACTCCACATGGAATTATTTTTCCAACAGATACGGGTTAAAAGTTACAGGGGTTATAGAGGAAGCTCCGGGCAGAGAACCCAGCCCAAAGCATATAGCAAAGATCATTAGGGAGCTCAAAAAATTGCATACCAGGGTGGTCTTTGCAGAGCCTCAGTTCAATCCAAAGGCTGCTGAAGTAATAGCAGACGAGTCAGGAGCAAAAATACTCTTTCTCGACCCGATTGGAGACCGAAATATCAAAAACAGAGACACATACATCGGACTACTGAGATATAATCTCTCAGTAATGGAAGAGGCAATGAAATAATGAATGCAATAGAAATAAATAACCTGTCCACAGTTCTTGGCAGAAGAGAAATTCTGAAAGATATAAATCTCTCGCTCGAACAAGGTAAGTTTCTCGGAATTGTCGGACCAAATGGGAGCGGGAAAACAACTCTGCTCAGAGTGATGCTCGGTCTTATAAGACCTTCGAACGGCACAATCAGGATATTTAACAGACTCCCGGAACAAGGCATGAAAGACGGGATATTCGGTTACTTGCCGCAGCACATAAATCTTGATATGAATTTCCCTGCAAGCGCACTGGACGTTGTTCTTATGGGATTGTATGGAAAACTCGGGATATTAAGATGGCCTTCATCAAAGGAAAAAAACAAGGCAATGGAATACATAAAACTCATAGGTATGTCAGGCAACGAGAACCGCCAGTTTTATGATCTTTCAGGAGGGGAACAGCAGCGAATTTCTATTGCACGCGCTCTTATTAATGACCCGAAAGTCCTGATACTCGATGAACCAAGCACAGGGATCGATGTTGTAGGGCAGGAAGATTTTTATCACCTGCTTAAAGGACTTCAGAAAAGATTCGGGCTGACTATTATTATGGTCTCTCATGACATAGGATCAGTGACAGCTTATGTGGATGAGATCGCATGTCTGAATAAAACACTTTATTATCACGGAGCGCCTTTGGGTGCGATAAATGAAAAAATGCTGGAAAAACTTTACGGGAAAAATATCGAGATACTGATGCACACTGAGACATGCGACAAGTGCGAAAGGCTGAAAAAATGACAGAGATATTGTCATACGGATTTATACAGAGGTCAATCATCACAGGAATTATGGTGGCAATTCTTACAGGCATAATATCTGTATTTGTAGTCTTAAGAAGGGTATCTTTCGTGGGTTCAGGAATCTCTCATGCTGCATTCGGCGGAGTTGCAATAGGATTTCTTGCAGGAATAAATCCATTGATAACAGCAATGATATACTCGGTCATAATCGCCTTTTCAATAGAAAGGATCAGCTCAAAAGGCAAGGTTGCTGAAGATACGGCAATAGGCATATTCTTCTCAAGCTCAATGGCTCTTGGAATTGTTCTTATCAGTCTCTCAAAAAGCTACAACGTTGATCTCTTCGGATATCTTTTCGGAAGCATACTAGCAATAAGCGAAAGCGAAATGTGGTTCACAATAATCACATCTTTTGTAATCTTGATAATTCTGTCGCTGATAATCAAATATCTTCTGCTGATAACATTTAACGAAGAGCTTGCAGTTGTAAGCGGAATACCGACAAACTTTATTAAATCAATTTTTCTTGTTTCAATGGCAGTTGCGATCGTAATGTCTATCAAGGTCGTCGGGATAATCCTTGTATCAGCGCTTCTTGTTATTCCCGGCGCAGTAGCGCAGCTGCTGACAAGAAGATTCTATCCCATGTTAATAATTTCATGCCTCACAGCCCTGTTCTCCACAATAGCAGGCCTTTATCTCTCATACAGGTTTGATATTTCTCCGGGCGGCGCAATAGTTCTTACGCTGACAGCGCTGTTTTTTATCACCCTTGCTAAATTCAAGAAAAAGTGATATTGAATAGAGAGGCGCTGATTAAACTAAAGGAAAAATTGGGAAAAGATGAAAATAAAAATAAATAGAACCGTCGTTTTTCTCATTTCAATAACTCATAAAAGTTTATTTAGAAATTCTGAAAAAGATACGAAAGCTGGAGTTTTTTCTTGACAATGATGTTTTCAAGCAATACAATCCCAATTAAATTTCATAATTTTTACTTTTGGAAATAATTTTCGAGGGAAACTTATGAAAAAGACTGTTCTGTTCATTTGCCTTGCATTCCTAACAATTTTTCCCCTATTTGTAAGTAACTCATATGCACTCACCATAACTGGCTCTGAAGGAATCACAACAAACAGTATCAATCAATATACAACAGATTGTAACGGAACAGTATGGTGGAGTGTAACAGGAATAGGAGCAACTATAAATTTAAACGGTATTCTTACAACAACATCGTCTTCCTGCGGTGGGATAACTGTGACGGCAGGATGTTCTGATGAAGCGATTGCGGCAAAAGAAGTGAGAGTTACGAACGCAGGAATTTGGTTAAAAAGAAGCGACTGTTGGGATTCAACCTGCACATGGCCAAATTGGAGTGCTGAGAACACTATAATCGGAAAATATTTGTATCAAGCTGGTTTTAATATGTTGTGTGTGCGCGACAATATTACATGTGATGTATTCGGACCTTGTAAAAACCCATGTCAAACACCTCTTCTACCTCAGCCTGGATTAACATGCACTCAAGGTGTATTGACAACTTGCACGTGTTCACTTGCTCGAGTTTACGAGTGGGTATGCCAATCAGTCTGCACAGACGGCCAAACTCAATCCTGCTATTCAGGAGCTTCAGAGACAAAAGGAGTAGGATTATGCCAGGCAGGAACACAGACATGCTCAGGCGGTCAATGGGGAACATGTGTTGGCGAGGTTTTACCAACAGAAGAGATCTGTGGAGACAATTTAGATAACAATTGTAATGGACAGGTGGATGAGGGATGCGGATGCGGAATAACGCTTCCAATTATGCCAGAGCAAATAAGACAATGTGATTCAAAATTTAATACTACAGAAATTAAATATGACAACACCAAGAAAACAATATGCAGGCAAGGGTGTGCCATGTCTTCTCTTACTATGTTAATGAATTCGGCAGGTTGTTATGTGGATTTGCATACAGTTAACAGCTGCCAAGAATGTTTTAAATCTGGGGAAGTTGATTGGGGGAAAGTGCTAATAAAATATTGCCCACAAGTTAAATATAATAAACGTAAGGATTTTAGCTATGATTTCCCAGAGCCACTCCAATCAGTTTTGAATATCACGCAACTAAGAGACGATTTTGAAAATGGCTATAAGTATATTTTACAAATCCAAGGTTCTGACGGGAGATGCAGTCACTTTGTTTTATTAAAAGGTATTTCCGATGACTGTAGCGAATTGCAAGTTATTGATCCTGCAAACAGAGTAACAACAGTTAGTGAGATATGTGGTTACAGAAGATTTAAATAGGAGGGATATAAAATGAGAATTATAATTTTATCTTTTGTGATATTTATTATGGTTAGTAACTGTTTTGCCATAGACAACAATGTAATGGAAACACTAAGAGGTTTTAGTTTTAGGGTCTATGATTATAGAAGTAGTGATTTTTCACACCCTTCATTTAAATTTTATGTTAAAACTCCAGACGGAGAAATACTTGGTTGGGATGAAACTAAAAAAATATGGATGGGGACTTTCAGAAAATCACTTCTTAGAGATAAGCCTTTTGATTATCCTGAGCCAGATCAAGAATGTACATCAAATTTTGAATATTTTGAGAGAAAAGTTATTTTGCCCTCAGATATTAATGGAGGATATTCTGTAAATAATGCTTTATATTGTAGAAATAAGGTAAGTGGTGAAAATGTATTTATTTCGTCTGGATACTCATTTGGTTTAAATAAAGCTAAAGACGGCAAGTATGAAATTTTTATAGTTCCAGATAAGAATGCCATTTTAGATTTTTGCTATTCCTTTGGTACAGATCAGACGGAACTTACAAATGTACTTTGTACAGTTGATGAATTTAATAAAAATCTAATAATCACTCCAAATAATACACAGACTATTGAAATTTTTTATAACTATACAAATCTGTCTGAGAACAAAATCAGAAAGGTAGTAAGTCCTGTAAATCTAAACAATGAATGGGAAAGTTGTTACATTCTTGGTTTTATAAAAAATCAAGGAATTTACAATTCAATCAGCAAAAAGCTTTTAGAGTTGAAAAAGAAATATGAGTCTGGCGACATAAAAACATCTACAAACATAAAAAATGCTGTAATCAATGAGATTAATGCTCAATATGATAAGGGAATTGCTAAACAGTGCGCAGATATCCTACTGGAGGATTTGAAGCAATAGTTATATCGCTAGTTATTGAAAATCGCAAAGAAGATGCGGTTGTACTAGCTCTAGGCACGAGTCGCAACGACATTAATTCTGTAACTTTTTGGGAGCATATCAAAAAATATCTCATATATATTAACAAGCTTATCTAATTGAATTTGATTTTTGTAACTGATAAAATCTAGCATGAACCGTATAAAAAATATATTTCCTGACTGGCTGATCGGAATTTTACTCACCATACTCATACTCTTTGCCTTTTCTAATGAATGGCATCCATTGCAGACACTTGAATATACAACATATGATTTACGGTCAATATTTCGCCAGAAAAAAGCATCCGCGCCTGTTGTGATAGTTGCTATAGATGAAACAAGCATAGCAAGCATAGGACGCTGGCCATGGCCAAGGGCTTACATGGCAGGAATGATCGACATGCTCACTGAATATGGCGCAAAGGTGATCGGAGTAAATGTTCTTTACACTGAGCCTGACAGGAATTCCGGGCTGATCGAGATAAAGGCATTAAGAGAAGAAATAGAGAGCATTCCCAGATTCCAGAAAAATCAGCAGTTAATGCGCTTCTACAATTCCCTGTCTGACGCAGAGAGACGCCTTAATAATGATGCGATACTGTCTGCCTCGATCGCATCTTCAAAAAAAGTCATCCTCCCACTCTTCTTTACGATTGGAGAACAGAGCGGCGGTACTGACTCTGATGTACCGGAGTATCTTAAAAAAAATTCTTCTGAAACAACACAAAACTTATTGTATATAAATGCAGCTGAAGTATCTGCGCCAATACAGGAATATGTATCAGGCGCACTCGCTCTTGGACATATTAACCTTCTTGCTGACAGAGATGGAACCATAAGGAGGGAAGCTCTTTTCATAAATTATAAAGGAAGGATTTATCCCTCATTTGCATTACAGACAGTCATAAAATATCTTGATCTGAATGTCCATGATGCAAAAATATTTGATGGCATGAGTTTGGGGAAAATCACCATCCCAACCGATGAAAAACAGAGAATGCTCATCAGCTACAACGGGAAATTCAACACATTCCCTTATTTTTCCTTTGTGGATGCAATAAATAATAAAGTCCCGCCTGATGCTTTTAAAAATAAGATTGTTTTGGTCGGCCACACTGCTACAGGGATTGCAACTCTTGCCGTGACACCGGTCGACAATACACTGCCGACTGTTGAGATAGAGGCAAATGTAATAGAAAATCTTCTTAATAATAATTTTATTTCTCGTCCGGGATGGGCTGATCTTGCAGAGTTCGGGATTATCGTATTCTTCGGAATTTTTCTTTCTTTCATCATCCCAAAACTTAAGGCAGGGGTAAGCGCAATAATCTCATTATTGCTGTTAATTGCATGGAACAGCGCTGCAATCTATCTTTTCACTTCCCAAGGATTATGGCTGAATATGTTTATCCCTACAGTTTTCCTCGCGCTGGGGTATACAATCATTATGTCTAAGCGCTATCTGCTGACAGAAGAACTCAAGGAGCGCGTTGAGGCTGACAGCGTAGAAACAAATAAGATGCTGGGGCTGTCATTTCAAGGACAGGGTATGCTGGATCTTGCATTCGAAAAATTCAGAAAATGTCCTATCGAAGATGAATCTGTCAGGGAACTTTTATACAATCTTGGACTGGATTTTGAACGCAAAAGAATGTTCAACAAAGCTGCTGCTGTTTATGAACACATTCTTAAAACAGGTAATTTCAAGGACATAAAAGAAAGGATCAAAAGACTGAAGGTTGCCGGAGAGACGATGATATTCGGAACCACCAGCTCAAAAAAAGAAGCCACAATACTGGTTGAAGACTCTCCAATAAAACCAACTCTAGGCAGATACGAGATACAAAAAAAACTGGGTCGCGGAGCAATGGGCACTGTGTTTCTGGGCAAAGATCCAAAGATAAACAGACTTGTTGCAATAAAGACAATACGATTTGACGAAATAGATCCTGCCGAGCTGGCAGAGGCTAAAAAGAGATTTTTCAGAGAAGCAGAGTCAGCTGGCACACTCTCACATCCAAACATAGTAACAATTTATGATGCTGGAGAGGATCATGATGTTGCATATGTTGCAATGGAACTTTTGGAAGGAAAAGATCTGACCAGCTTTGCCTCAAAAAATAACAGACTGCCTGTTAAGGAAATCCTCAAGATCGTCGGTTCGGTAGCAGAAGGGCTTGATTATGCTCACAGCAAAGGCATTGTACACAGAGATATAAAACCCGCAAACATCATGCTTCTTAAAACAGGAGATGTAAAGATAACTGATTTTGGCATAGCAAGGGTCATAGCATCATCAAAAACACAGACAGGTGTAGTGCTTGGCACTCCAAGTTATATGTCTCCTGAGCAGGTCTTGGGTAAAAAAGTCGACGGACGCTCTGACCTTTTCTCTCTTGGAGTCGTGTTCTTTGAGCTTGTCTCATCTGCAAAACCTTTTACCGGAGACAGTATTGCAACTCTAATGTTCAATATTGCAAATACTCAGCATCCGCAAGTAAGAGAACTCGCACAGGATATACCCGGCTGCTGTGTTCCTCTCATTAACATGATGCTCGAAAAAGATGTTGATATGAGATATCAAAGAGGAAGAGATATTGCATCTGATATCAGTAAATGCATGGAAAATCTGAGTTGAAATTGCGATACCTGGCAAGCGGACAGACAGACAAAGGTATTGTAAGAGCAAACAACGAAGATTTTTTCTGCGTTGAAGAAAAATCAGGTCTATTTGCTGTTGCTGATGGGATCGGAGGTTTTTCCGCAGGCGAGATCGCAAGCAGAATGGCAATAGACATAATAAGGGACTATATCTCAAAATCAGAAGACAACCCCGAAAAGTCCACGGAAGAAAAAAGTGATATGTATTCTGAGGCAGCAAGCAAACTTGCATCTGCAATAAGACTGGCCAATTCATCTATTTATGAAGCAGCACAGAAAAACGATCCATGGCGCGGAATGGGAACAACTATCGCCGCTGCACTTATCAAGGAAAATAGATTGAGCATTGCGCACGTTGGAGACAGCAGGGCATATTTAATACGCGGGAATAATATCGAACAGTTGACTGACGACCATTCCTTGATATCAGAACAGCTGAAAAAGGGATTAATAACTGAAAAAGACGCAGGCGAATCTAATTTTAAAAATATCATAACCAGATCTCTGGGAAGGGCTGCTTCTGTTGATATGGACATTGCTGAGATAACTCTCATGAACAATGACAGCATACTTCTCTGCACCGACGGATTGACTGCAATGGTCCCTGACAATATAATTCTTTCAACAGTCAGATTGTCTTCGAATCCTGATCTTGCATGCAGAAGGCTTATTGATATTGCAAATAAAAATGGCGGTAAGGATAATATATCTGTTGTGATTGTTTATATAAGCGGCAGCCGGTTTTCTGATATTTTAAAAAATTTCATAAATAGGATGGTTAAATATGGCTAAGATTACAGTCAAGTTTAAAGAAGCAGTTATGAAAGAAATGCCTATTGATAAGGAAATTACCACTATCGGCAGAAATCCTAATAACGACATTTATATCGATAATCCTATTGTTTCAAATTTTCACGCAAAGCTGATAAAAGAATCAGGCGAGATTTTCATTGAGGACCAAAACAGCACTAACGGAACATTTGTCAATAGCAATAAAATAGACAAGGTTCTTCTTAAGAATAATGATGTTATCACTATAGGCAAGCACACGCTTGTATTCAGTTGTCCTGAGTCAAAAGATGAGGACAAAACAGTGATAACTAAAAAACCGTCGCTTGATGCAACAATGGTAATTGACATATCAAAACACAAGACAGACGAAAAAACAGGAAAAGAGATAGGGGAAAAACTCGGTTGTTTTTCTGTGATCGAAGGCTCTGCTGATAAAACCGAATATGAGCTGAAAGACAGGCTGACTGTAATAGGAAAAGACGAAACTGCAGGCATAAGATTAAAAGGGTTTTTTGCCCCTAAAATTGCAGCTCTGGTTAATAAAACAAAAACAGGATATTTTATAGCTCCTTCTGAAAGCGAGAGGAAAATTAAGATCAATGGCCAGAAGGTTGAAGGACGCTATGAGTTAAAAGACGGCGACATAGTTGAGAGCGGGAATATCAAGCTGCAATTTTATTTAAAGGACTGATATAAAAATCATCTGAAGATTATGCCTAAAACAAAGAGAAAAGCAAAAGAAAAATCCGTTAAATGCAAGCGCCCAAGCTGGGACGAGTATTTTATTAATATTGCTAAAGCTGTTTCATCAAGGGCTACATGTCTAAGAAGAAAGTACGGCGCTGTAATAACAAAAGACAATATTATAGTCAGCACCGGATACAACGGTGCGCCCGCTGGAATGAAAGACTGCATGGAAGCAGGTAAATGCACAAGGAAAAAGCTGCAGATACCGCATGGCGAAAGATATGAGCTATGCCATAGTGTTCATGCCGAGGCAAATTCAATCATCCGTGCATCAGTCCATGAATTAAACGGGGCAACAATATATGTATCAGGAGCTGAAGACCACGGTTCAGAATGCATATCAGAACCCTGCATGATGTGCAAGAGGATGATACTCAACGCAAAGATAGCAAAGGTTGTTTATTCGGACGGCAATGGCAGACATCATATAATCAATCCAAAGAAATGGCTCAAAAAACGAGTATAACAAAATGGAAATGTTAAGACAGATAAGATGGCAGGATATTTTAGACATACTTATAGTGTCTATCCTGATTTATCGTCTGCTTTTATTTATAAAAGGTACAAAAGCAGTGCAGATGCTGATTGGTCTGGGCGTGCTGCTGCTTGCGTCTCTGCTGTCAAGCGCAGTAGGCATGTATACAATAGATTGGTTGATTCAGAGTTTCTGGGCTCAGATTGTAATTGCATTGATAGTCTTATTCCAACCCGAAATAAGACGGGCGCTTGCACAGATGGGCAAGGCTTCGTTCATACATTCATTCACATCTGCTGAAGAATTAAAATCACTTGAAGAAATAGTCAAGGCTGCTGTTGCTCTTGCAAATAGAAAAGTTGGAGCCTTGATTGCAATAGAACGCGATACAAGTCTTGGAGATTTTGTTGAAATAGGAACGCCCCTGGATGCAAAAGTTACAAAAGAGATACTATTGAGCATATTTCATCCCAGTTCTCCGATACACGACGGTGCGGTAGTAATCAATGGTAACAGGATTCTCGCTGCAGGCTGTTTTCTGCCAATAGCATTGAAAACAGAAGCTGAAAAAACAATGGGCACAAGGCACAGGGCAGCACTTGGCGTAACAGAGGAAACAGATGCTGTTGTGATTATTGTTTCTGAGGAAACAGGGAACATATCAGTTGCAACAGAAGGAAAGCTTCAGACTAATTTTAATATGGCAACATTGAGAACTGCGCTTACAGATTTGTTTACAACAACAAAGAAGAAAGCAAAATGAAAAAAATCTTTATAGAAAATCTCGGACTAAAGATACTGGCTGTCAGCATGGCAATAATCCTATGGTTCTTTGTTGTATCAAAGGGGCAATCAGAGATTGCAATTGATGTGCCTATCGAATTGAAGAACATACCACAGGGACTTGAGTGCGTAAAGCAAAATACAAAATCAGTGAGCCTGACTATAAGAGGGCAGGAAATATTTCTAAAAAATGCAAAACCAGCTGATATAAACGTTTATATAGATTTAGGAAAAGCCAAAAAAGGAAGAAGCGCTTATTTTATAAACAAAGACGATGTTAAACTTCCTTCTACAATGCATGTATTAAGCATAAGCCCTTCGTCCATAACAATTGATATCGAAGAGACTGCAACTGCAAAAGTTCTTGTAATACCTGTTGTAACAGGAACCCCTGATCCAAAATTTATTGTGAAATCAATAGAGGTCTCGCCTAAAGAAGTTACTATAGAAGGTGTTAGTTCAGAGATAAATGGCATGACATCCATCAGGACAGAACCTGTTGATATTACCGGCTCAAGCAGGACATTTACTAAGGAGATCAGGCTTGAAACCAATGGTAGAAACATAAGAGTAAAGCAGGATGTCCGTATAAAGATTGTTTTAAAGGAAAGGAAAAAATAAAACAAGATGAAATTATTCGGTACAGACGGAATAAGAGGCAGAGTCAATAAACATCCTATGACTCCTGAGAATGTTCTCAAGATCGGAATGGCTGCTGCAAAGGTTCTTAAAAAAGAACACAGCAGAAATACTGTATTGATAGGAAAAGATACAAGACTCTCGGGCTATATGATAGAGAGCGCGCTAACATCAGGCATCTGCTCAATGGGAATGAATGTAACTCTGGTCGGCCCTATTCCTACTCCCGGCATTGCATTTCTCACAAGGGCATTAAGACTTGACGCAGGCATTGTAATATCAGCGTCACACAATCCTTACACAGATAACGGGATAAAATTCTTCTCATCTGACGGATTCAAGCTAGATGATGAACTCGAAAGAAAAATAGAAGAGATGGTTATAGATGATAAGCTTGGAGAAAAAAGAACATCAGGGGATCATATTGGAAAAGCATTCAGGCTTGATGATGCAACAGGAAGATACATTGAATACATAAAAGCAACAATACCAAGGGGTGTTACGCTTGAAGGCATCAAAGCTGTTGTAGACTGCGCAAACGGCGCAGCCTACAAGGTAACACCGTGGGTACTGCGCGAACTCGGGGCAGAAGTTGTTGTTATAAATGACAGACCTGATGGAATAAATATAAATGAGGACTGCGGCGCAATGCACCTTGAAGGATTGCAGAAAGCAGTAAGAGAACACAAAGCAGATGTTGGTATAGCTCATGACGGCGATGCAGACAGGGCAATGTTCTGCGATGAAAAAGGAAATATCATTGATGGCGACCAGATTATGGGCATATGCGCTGTTGAATTGAAAGAAGAAAGTAAGCTCAAAGGAGATACTGTTGTCTCCACTGTGATGAGTAATCTGGGCGTTGAGCATTATTTAATGAAAAAAAACATAAAATTTATACGCACTAAGGTTGGAGACAGATTTGTTGCTGAAAAAATGCGTGCAGACGGATATAACTTTGGAGGAGAGCAGTCAGGCCATATAATTTTTTCTGACTATAACACAACAGGAGACGGCCCTATAACAGCATTACAGCTTCTTTACGTGATGGTAAACAGAGGCGAACCTTTATCAAAACTTGTATCGGAGATCAAGCTTTATCCACAGATATTGATGAATGTGGAAGTTGAAAAAAGAAAAGACATAAGAACAATCCCTGAGATCGAGGCAGCGATAAAAAATGCCGAAGGGAAACTCTGTAACAAAGGAAGGATTCTTGTCAGACCGTCAGGAACAGAACCAAAAATAAGAGTCATGGTAGAAGGCAGGGACAAACATCTTATAAAAGAGCTTGCAGCAGAAATATCAAAGGTTATCAAAAAGAAAATGGTTGATGATTGATGGCCATTTAATTTTAAAAATACAATGCCCTTTTTCCTTTTATTTATTGCCGGAGTTGTCCTGTTCTATATCTTTCTCTATTTCCCCTATACAGCAAGTCTCATAACAATATCAGCAGCAGTCCTGCTCGTTTATAAAAAGAAATATCTCTTAGTACCTTTTCTGATGTTCGGAATAATATATGCATTTTTCAGATACTCGCCTGAGATTGACATGCAAGGCATAAGTGGAAAAGAATTTATCGCATCAGGAGTTTTTATATCAGAGCCTGTCAGAAATCTCTCCCCATATTCAGTTGATTCTGAAGAATTCATCCAGAAATTTGAGACAAATTCAATAAGTATAAATTTAATTTCTGAAGATGAATTCGAAGTAGGTAAAAATTATAAACTGCTGATAAAAACAAACAGAGACAATACAAGACTGAACCCGGGAATGATAAAAAATGAAAATCTATATGCAAGACTGATAAATATCATCGAATATCCTGATACTACTAAAAGTATATCTATATGGTCATCGCTTCAAAAATCAAGGGGCAAGCTCAACAAATACATATATGAAAATTTTAAACCCGATTCAGGTGCGTTGATTGCCTCAATAACAACAGGGCAGAGAACTGGCATGAGTGAAGAACTCAAGCAGGCATTCAACTCAACAGGACTTACTCACATATTAAGCGTGTCAGGGACACATTTTGGACTTTTTTCTGTCTTTTTATTTGGCATCTTCAGATTCTTGATAAACCTGCTTCCCCATAGGTTTTTGCAGAGGATTACTGTTTATCTTGCCCCCTCCCAGTTATCAGCGCTTCTTTGTCTTCCATTTATGATTGCATATCTCGGCATATCAGGGACAAGCACTCCAGCTCTGCGCTCCTTTATCATGATCAGTCTTTTTCTTGCAGGTCTTCTCATAGGAAGAAAAGGATTCTGGTTGAATTCTTTGCTATTTGCGGCAGTTGTCATAATGCTATGGCAGCCAGATTCTGTTTTAACTCTTTCTTTTCAGCTTTCATTTATTGCCGTTTTATTCATAGGATTTTTTATAGAGCATGAGTATGAGAATATAAAAACTAAAAGTTCCATAAAAGAAATTATCAAAAATACTGTTTTTATCACCCTTGCTGCATCACTTGGCACTGCTTCGCTGGTTGCGTATCACTTTCATTATTTTTCTATAATCTCGCCTGCAACAAATCTGTTCATAACTCCTTTTATCGGTTTTGTTCTACTGCCGATATCCCTAATATCAGGATTCTCATTCCTCATAACAGAACATTACATTTTCACTGATTTAAACAGAATGTTAGCTGATTTTACTGTTTATCTTGTTCTTAAATCAGGGAGCATACCTTTTACTAACATAGCTATTCCTGCATTCCCTGTTTTTCTTGTAATCTTATTCTATGCCGGGGCCGTATTCTATTTTGTAAAGAAAAATAAATATGCGCTTATAATCCCTTCAGTCATATTAATTGTCTTCGTATTAATATCAACTCTCAATAAAAGCAGCGGAGTCAGTGTCACATATCTTGATGTAGGTCAGGGCGATTCATCTGTGATAACGCTTCCTGATAACAAAATAATTGTCATGGATTCAGGCAGGACAGGAAAAGAAACAGCTTCATTCCTTAAATACAAAGGGAGGAAAACAATTGACGTGCTTGTTCTTACACATCCTCATCCTGATCATATTGGAGGCATTAATTACCTGGCTGGAAATTTTTCGATTAAAGAGATATGGGATAATGGCAGGTTTTCCTATACTGAAGAAATTTTAGAAGACATAACGCACAAAACACTCCAGAGAGGTGATGTGTACAAAAGCAAGGGATATTTTATTTTTGTTCTCCACCCTTATAAGGAATTTTACACATTAAACGGTGACGAATATAACGAAGAAAACAACAGTTCGCTCGTGATCAGGATTGCAGGAAAAAACAAATCTTTTATCTTTACTGGTGATGTCGAAGAAGAAGCAGAAGAAGACATCGCGCATCTCGATAAATGGATAAAAAGCAGCGTGATAAAAATTCCGCACCACGGCAGCAGGACATCTGCTTCAGATGTTTTTCTTAATGCAGTTTCGCCTGAAATTGCTGTGATAAGCGCAGGAAGAGATAATTCATTCGGTCATCCTCATCAGGAAATGGTCGAGAAACTGAGCGCTGTAAAAATTCTAAGAACAGACAGAAACGGAGCCGTAAAGATAACTGCAAGAGATGATCAGCTTGAGGTTAAGACATATAAGGATTTTCAGTTTGAGAAAACTAAAACTTTCAGCGGCGAGATAAAAAACATTAGAGCACTTTTTACATTGTGGTAGAATAGAAAAATTAATCCATAGGAGAATATGGCTTTTGTAATAGCAGTTGCAGGAAAAGGCGGAACAGGAAAGACAAGCATTGCTGCGCTTGCAGTCAAGTATATAGTCGAAAAAAAGAAAAAATCTGTGTTGGCTGTTGATGCTGACAGCAACGCATGCCTTAATGAAGCATTAGGCGTAAATATACACGCCACGATAGGAGGCCTCCGTGAAGAATCCCTTCAGACTGTCAGAAGCGGAGGAGAGAGACCGGGCGGCATGTCAATGGAGCAGCTTTTTGATTATCAGGTCCAGCAGTCAGTGATAGAGGCAAAGGGTTTTGATCTTATGGTCATGGGAAGGCCTGAAGGACCAGGGTGCTACTGTGCAGCGAATAATATAATAAGAAAATACACAGACAAACTTTCTGAGACCTATTCTTATGTTGTGATCGACAATGAGGCCGGGATGGAACACTTAAGCAGAAGGACAACGCACAAAGTAAATCTGCTTTTCATAGTAAGCGATCCAAGCGTAAGGGGGATAAAGACAGCGAAGAGAATCTCAGACCTTGTCAAAGAACTAAACCTTGATGTTGAAAAACACGTTCTTATTATTAATAGAGTGACAAGCAATGAAGGTAAGGATCTCAAAAAACTCGGCGAATCACTCGGACTCGATGTTGCGGGAATTATTCCGCAAGACCAAAAGGTTTTTGAATACGACCTGCAGGGGAAGCCAATCACAGAACTTACTGAAGACTCATCTGCTGTTAAAACAGCTTTTGAAGTGTTCGAAGGCTTAAAGGTTTAATACTTTATATTCCTTAAAAACTCTGCGCTGTCTTCAGGAAGGGCTGTATTTATATACATTCCCGAACCCAGCTCAAAACCAGCAACCTGGCTGACTCTTGGAACAATACTAAGATACCAGTGATAATATTCAGAACCGCTTTCCTTGGGGCTTTCAGATCTGATTACATAATTGTAATCAGGATTCTCCAGTCCATAGTAAAACTTTGCAAGCATGGTTTTCAAATGATATGCGAGATCTTTTATTTCATCATCATTTATATCACCAAAACATGCATTGTGTTGTTTTGGAAAGATCCATGTGTGAAACGGAGAAAGCGCAGCGTATGGAATGAATGAAATAAAATGTTTTGTATCAAGCACTACTCTTTTGTTATCTTCAAGCTCGTTTTTCGCTGTTGCGCACATCAGGCATTCGCCTGTGTTATCAAAATATTTTACTGTTTCATACAGCCTGTCTCTGACCTGAAGAGGCGTAACAGGAGTGCCGACAATCTGGGAATGCGTGTGTTCAATTGATGTTCCTGCGTTATATCCATTATTTTTAAAGATTATTACATGTTCAATTCTGGGGTCATTATATATATCCATAAAACGCATTTTATAAGCTCTAACAACATCTGATAAATCCTCTATCGGCATTAATGCAGGCGTCATATTATGAAGCGGGGATTCGATTACAACTTCATGTCTGCCTACTCCTGTGACAAGATGTTTAAGAGAATTATTTATTCTTGTTTTCTCGCCGTCAATGCTGAGCGCAGGAAATTTATTGGGGGTTACCCTTACCTTCCATCTTCCGTCAGAAGCTATCTGCATGACTTTTTCTGGAGTCCTGCTCTCGTTGCCAGGACAAAACGGACAGGTTTTTGAAAACTCAGGAAGAATTTTTTTGTCTTTTTTAGATCTGAATTCATCAGGCCTTTTTGCCCTCTCAGTGGCTATGATCACCCATTCTCTTGTTATAAGGTTAAGTCTTAGTTCAGGCATATAAAAAGGATATCATAAAGACAGAATTTTTTTTAGAGCCTCAATATCTTCGCTGCTATGGGCCGCAGTAATTGTTATTCTTATAATAGGCTTTTTGACTGTGGGCGGTCTTATAGCAGGAGCGAGTATGCCATTATCAAAAAAAAGCTTCGATTTTTGAAGCGCATCATCAACATTATCAAATTTTAGAGGGATTATCGGCGTCTCACTATCTGAGATATCATAACCAAGCGATTCAATCTCTTTTGCAGCCATATCTCTGTTAGCCCAGAGCATGCTGATTCTCTCGGGTTCTTTCTGTATTGTTTCGAGCGCTGCAATAGAAGCGCCTATAACGCATGAGGGCAATGCTGTTGAAAAAACAAAGCTTCTTGCTCTGTTGATTAGCCAGTCGATCACCTCATTATTCGCGGCTGCAAAAGCTCCGAATGAACCCAATGCCTTAGAAAAAGTGCCCATCTGTATAATCCATGAATCCGGTTTGAGATTAAAATGTGCCAGAGATCCTCTGCCTTTTCCAAGAACACCGGTTGCATGCGCATCATCAATATAAAGGATGGCATTGTTTTTCTTACATATATTATACATATCAGATATCGGGGCTATATCACCGTCCATGCTGAATATGGAATCTGTAACAACAATTTTTTTTACTGCATCGGATTTTTTAAGAGCATTTTCGAGTTCATAGATATCCTTATGTTTATATATATATTTATCTGCCCTGCTCAACCTGCATCCGTCAACAATGCTTGCATGATTAAATTCATCGCTGAATATTATGTCTTTTTCATCTGCAATCGCAGGGATAATCCCGATGTTTGCTGCATATCCTGAGTTAAAAACAAGCGCTGCCTGAGTTGATTTGAATTCAGCGATCTTCTTTTCAAGTTCTCCGAAAATACTGGTCCCGCCAGAAAGAAGTCTTGATGCGCCTGACCCAAAACCATATTTTTTGAAGGCCTGTTCAGCAGCATTTATAAGAGTTTTATTGCTTGAAAGGCCAAGATAATCATTTGATGAAAAATTTATATATTCCCTGCCGTTTATTTTTACATGTGAACCCTGAGAAGAATCTATGTCTCTTATCTGTCTGAAAAGTTTCTGTTTTTTAATAAAATCAAGCATTTTTACGAACATGAAAATATTATACAAGAACAAATCTCCTATTATCTTTTTTTATAGGCTTATATTGCACATTATCTATATTGACAAAGCGAATCTCTCTATGATAAAGTCGATTGCTTTATTTTTTACACTCAACCTTCAAAGGGGAAAAAATGTTAGAGTTTAATTATTGGTTTTTTGTTCTGCTTGCAAATTTTCTCTTCCTTATATGGATTTTAAATAAACTGCTGTTCAAGCCTATTCTCAATCTCTTTAAGGAAAGAGAGAAAACGATAAAAAGCTCGATGACTGACGCAAAAAATCTGGCGCAAAAACAAGAACAAAAATCTCTTAAGCTAAACAAGGAATTGTCTGATGCAAGACACAAGGCAATGAAAATTTTTGAGTCGCTTAAAGAAGAAGGTTTGATCGAACATAAAAAATTATTTTCCAAGGCTGAAAACGAGGCAGCAGAAATTTTACAAAAAGCAAGAGCAGAACTAAAAGCCGAAGCTGAAAAGGCAAAACAGGCGCTTAGGGTCGATGTTGATAAATTCTCAGATGAAATCGTAAGGAAATTGATAAAAGCATGAAATCAAAAATAAATATTAGAAATTTCATTTTTATTACATTCTGTTTTTTTACTCTGCTTACTGCAGGACTTGCCTTCGCCTCAGGCGGAGAAACTGAACACACTCCATTATGGAAAGAATACCTGTGGAAGGTAATCAATTTCAGCATACTCGTGGCTTTACTGGTTCTTCTTATTAAAAAAGCAGATATTAAAGGATCCTTAAAAAACAGAACAGAACTCATAGAAAGGACTTTGAGGGAAGCAAAAGAGGCTAAAGAACTTGCTGAAAAATCGCTTGCTGAGGTCGAAAAAAGATACAGGACAAAGGATAAAGAGATAGAAGAGATCATTTCATCAGCAAAAAAGCACGGCGAAGAAGAAAAAATAAAGATAATAGAGGAAATCAAACATCTCAGAGAAAAAATACTCGAGCAGACAAAAGTTAACATAGAATATGAACTCAGAGAAGCAAAGGCAGCGATAAAAGCTGAAGCTGTCGACATAGCAATGGAGCTTGCAGGAAAAAAGCTCAAAGACAAGATAAGCAGTAAGGAGCTTTCAGCTTTTCTTGAAGAGTCAATCAAGGAAATAGAGGATAAAAAATGAAACACAACAAGCAGGCAAAAAAATATTCCAAGATGTTTCTGAATATGGTCGGCATCGAAGATGCAATTACATATATAGATGAACTGACAGCAGTAACCAGCCTTATGAACAAAAGTAAAAAGCTAAAAGGACTTCTCATGGGTCCCCAGTTTACTTCAGGAGAAAAGGAAAAAGTCCTTAAACAGTTAGGAAAAATAGCAGGATTCTCAGATTATACAATTAAATTCGTGACATATCTTTCTAATAACATGACGATTACTAGCCTTCCTGAGATTATCAGGATGACTACAAACATATATCTTGAAAAGAAACACAAGGCCAAGGCAGTTGTAATAACTCCAATGAAAATTGATAGGACCCATGAGAGCAGGCTCTCTGAGGCGCTTAAGAAACTTACAAACAAAGACGTGGACATGGACTTTGTACTTGACCCCACGCTTATTGGTGGAATTCTCGTCAAGGTCGGAAGCACTATGTATGATACAAGCATAAAAGGCCAGCTTAGGCTTTTAAAAGATGAGCTTATAAAGGGGTGATGGAGATGCAGATTAAGGTTGATGAGATTAGTGAACTTTTAAAAAAACAGATTTCTGATTTTGAAAAAAAAGTAGATGTAAGTGAAATAGGAACTGTCATCGCTGTAGGCGACGGTATCGCAAGGGTTTACGGCCTTGAGAAGTGTATGGCGTCAGAGCTTCTTGAGTTCCCTAGCGGCGTCATGGGCATGGCGCTTAACCTTGAAGAAGATACTGTCGGTGCGGTTCTTTTTGGTGATGACTCTTTAATTAAAGAAGGCGATGTTGTAAAGCGCACAGGCAGGATCATGTCTGTGCCAGTAGGCGATAATATGAAAGGCAGGGTTGTAAATGCAATAGGCCAGCCCATTGACGGAAAAGGTCCTGTTGTTACAAAGGACAGAAAAATGGTTGATGTTGTCGCCCCTGGTATTATTGACAGACAGCCTGTTGGAGAGCCTCTCCAGACAGGACTTAAGGCGATCGACTCAATGATCCCAATCGGAAGAGGACAGAGAGAGCTTATTATCGGCGACCGTCAGACAGGAAAGACAGCAATTGCTATAGATGCAATCATAAATCAAAAAGGCGAAGATGTTGTATGCATATATGTTGCAGTAGGCCAGAAACGCGCAAACGTTGCACGTGTTATGAAGACCCTTGAAGAACACGGAGCACTGGAGCATACGATCATAGTTTCAGCTACTGCAAGCGAACCTGCACCTCTTCAGTATATTGCTCCATATACAGGATGTGCCATAGGTGAATATTTCAGGGATAAAGGCAAACACGCTTTAATAATATATGATGACCTTTCAAAACAGGCAACTGCTTACAGACAACTGTCGCTTCTTCTCAGAAGACCGCCTGGACGTGAAGCATTCCCCGGCGATGTTTTCTACTTACACTCAAGACTTCTGGAAAGAGCTGCCAAACTCTCGAAAGAGCTTGGCGGAGGTTCACTCACAGCGCTGCCTATAATCGAGACACAGGCAGGTGACGTGTCGGGTTATATTCCAACAAACGTTATCTCAATCACAGATGGTCAGATATACCTCGAGGGAGAGCTTTTCTATGCTGGAGTAAGACCTGCTGTTAACGTGGGTCTTTCAGTCAGCCGTGTTGGCGGAGCTGCGCAGACAAAAGCTATGAAACAGGTTGCAGGAACAATAAGACTTGAGCTTGCTCAGTTCAGAGAACTCGCTGCATTTGCACAGTTCGGAAGCGATCTTGATAAGGCAACGCTTGCGCAGATAGAAAGAGGCAAGAGACTCAGCGAGCTCCTGAAACAGGGACAATATGCTCCTATGTCAATGGAAGAACAGGTAATAGTTCTTTTTGCTGGAACACAAGGCTTCCTTGATGATATAGCTGTTGAAGCTGTAAAAGAATTTGAGACCGAACTTCTCGTTTACATGAGAGACCAAAAAGCTGACATAAAGAAAGATCTGAAAGAGAAAAAAACAATTGACGACAACCTCAAGGCAAGGCTAACAGAGGCAATCAATCATTTTAAGGTTGGGTTCAAGGCATAAATGGCAACATTAAGAGATATCAAAAGAAGGATAAAGGCTGTTCACAGCACTAAGCAGATAACACGTGCTATGAAGATGGTTTCTGCTGCAAAGTTCAGAAGAGCTCATGAGAGACTAATTGAAATGAGACCTTATGCCACCAGAATGAATGCCGTCATTTCAAGCCTTGCAAACAGCGTAGAGGCTGAGACTCATCCTTTACTTGTAACAAGACCAGTAAAAAAGGTTGAAGTTGTAGTTTTTACAAGTGACAGAGGTCTTTGCGGCGCTTTTAACTCTAATATTCTAAAGAATGCAGTAAAGCAAATAGCAGAGCTTAAACAAAAGGGGATAGAGGTAACCATAAGCACAATAGGAAGAAAGGCTTATGAATATTACAAAAGAAGAAATATCCAGCTAAGAAAATCATGGAATATTGCAGGAAGCGTTGCATTTACCAATGCTCAGGAGATTTCAATAAACATAATTGAAAATTATGTGAGCGAGGCAGTGGATGAAGTCATACTTATATACAATGAATTCAAATCAGTCATAGCCCAAGAGACTGTTACACCAAGACTCTTGCCTATGGCTCCTTTAGAAACAACAGCAGAGGTTCAGCCGGTATCCAATTTTATCTATGAGCCAAATAAAGAAGAGTTATTCGATGATCTGCTTCCTAAAAACGTCGAGATACAGATATTCAGCGCGCTGCTTGAGTCACAAGGCTCTGAAGAGGCAGCAAGAATGACTGCAATGGAAAATGCAACAAAAAGCGCCAATGACATGATAGACAGCCTTACCCTGCAGTACAACAAGGCCAGACAGACTTCTATCACAACAGAACTTATGGATATTGTCGGAGGCGTTGAAGCTCTTAAAGGATAAAATGAAAAATCTTATTAATTTTAAAAAATAATTTATGTATAAATTTGGGGGTTAACAATGAGCAATGTAGGCAAAATTTCACAGGTTATCGGTGCAGTTGTCGATTTAGAGTTTGAAGAGAAACTGCCGGAGATCCTAAACGCTATTGTAGTCGAGCAGAAAGGAGACTCTTCAAAGGGGCTTCCTGATATCAAGGTTACACTCGAAGTCGCATCCCACCTCGGAGATAACAAGGTAAGAACTGTTGCAATGTCCTCAACTGACGGACTTGTAAGAGGAATGGCTGCTACTGACACAGGAAATCCGATAAGCGTTCCTGTTGGCAAGGCTGCGCTTGGAAGAATAATGAATGTTATCGGGGATGGCATCGATAAATTAGGACCTATAAAATCAGATGTAAAATGGCCTATACACAGATCCGCCCCTGAATTTGTTGAACAGGAACCTGTTACACAGGTTTTTGAGACAGGAGTTAAAGTATTTGACCTGCTAGTACCATTCGTAAGAGGCGGCAAGATGGGAATGTTTGGCGGCGCAGGTGTTGGAAAAACTGTTGTTATCATGGAAATGATCCACAACATCGCAATGAAACACGGCGGTGTTTCTGTTTTTGCAGGTGTTGGTGAAAGAACAAGAGAAGGTAATGATCTTTATAACGAAATGAAACATTCCGGCGTTCTAGAAAAAGTTGCGCTTATTTACGGTCAGATGAATGAACCGCCTGGAGCAAGGGCTAGAGTTGCACTTTCAGCGCTTACATGTGCAGAGTACTTCAGAGACGAGGGGCAGGACGTTTTGATCTTTATCGACAATATATTCAGATATACACTTGCCGGTTCAGAGCTCTCAGCGCTGCTTGGTAGAATGCCTTCAGCTGTTGGTTACCAGCCTACTCTCGGAACTGACATGGGTATTCTACAGGAAAGAATCACAACAACAAAGAAAGGCGCTATTACATCAATGCAGGCTATATATGTCCCTGCAGACGACCTTACAGACCCTGCTGTTGCAACGGCATTTACACATCTTGACGGAACAGTTGTTCTTTCAAGACAGATATCAGAGCTTGGTATTTATCCTGCTGTTGATCCGCTCGATTCAACATCACGTATTCTTGATCCTAAGGTTATCGGTGATGAACACTATGCGGTTGCAAGAAAAGTCCAGATGACTCTTCAGAGATACAAAGAGCTTCAGGACATCATTGCAATCCTTGGTATGGAAGAACTTTCAGAAGATGACAAGCTTACTGTTTCAAGGGCCAGGAAAATACAAAGATTCTTAAGCCAGCCTTTCCATGTTGCAGAAGTGTTTACTGGAAGACAAGGGAAATACGTAAAAGTTGCTGACACAATAAAAGGCTTCAAGGCAATAGCTGATGGCAAATATGATGACATGCCGGAACAGGCATTCTATATGACAGGCACCATTGAAGAAGCAGAAGAGAATGCAAAGAAGCTTGGCTGGTCGAGGCAGATATAATGGCTGAAGAAAAGCTTTTACTTGAAATAGTTACACCTCAGGGCCTCGTCTACAGCGGAAAAGTAGACGAGGTAACTGCAAGCGGCTCTGAAGGAGAATTTGGAGTCCTTCCGGGACATGCACCATTTATAACCACAATAAAAATAGGAATGGTCTCAGGCAGAGTAGGAAAGGATTATAAATTCTTTTTTGTGAACTGGGGATATGCAGAAGTAAGTTCTGATAAAATCGTTATTCTTGCCGATAGAGCAGAGCTTTCAGAAGAAAGCGATATTGAAAAGGCAAGGGCTGCAATGAAAGAAGCTGAAGAAAGATTCAGAAAATGCGAGACTTGCGATGCACACAAGGCTGAAGCTGCCCTTGAAAGAGCAGTAACAGGAGTTAACATTTCAAAGGTGAAAACTCCAAAATAATTATCTTGTTTTCTGTCTTACTGCTTCATATAAACATATAGCAGCACAAACGGCAACATTCAGGCTTTCCGCTTTTCCCATAATCGGGATACTCAAAACAAGGTCGGCATTCTTTTGTATTTCTGCGCTTATGCCATGGGCCTCATTCCCGAATACAAATGCAGAGGCTTTTTTAATATCTGCATCGAATATCGAGAGCTGTGCATCCGCTGCTGTAGATATAAGGGTTATATTATTTGCTTTCAGCCATTTAATGACCTCATCTGTGCTTGAGCTGACAACCTGAATATTGAATATGCTTCCTGCGGTTGCACGCAGTGTTTTCTGCATAAATATATCACATGTGCCTTTTAAAATAATCACTGCATCTGCTCCGGCAGCATCAGCAGTCCTGATTATCGCGCCAAGATTCCCTGGTTCCTGAATGTTATCTATAATTATCAAAAACGGATCTGATTTAAATTTTATGTCTGAAAGTCTCACACTAGGATATGATGCGACTGCTAATATGCCCTGCGGAGTTTCTGTGTCAGCTATCTTTGCAATTATGCGTTCTTCAACCTCAAAAATTTCAGCTTTATTTTTCAGTAAAGTCAAAACAGCCCTTCCCTCTTTTTTTGATGCAAACTTTTCTGTAATCAAAACCCTGCTGATCTTTGTACCAGAGGCAAGAGCCATCTCAATAAGATGAGGACCGTCAAGAATAAAGGCATTGCCTTTATATTTCCCTCTCTTGTTTTTTATATCGATGATTTCTTTGATTTTTTGATTAACTGCGCTGGAAATCTTTGCATAATTCATCATTTATAACTTTAGCAGAAATCGGTATTCACTTTCTACTTTTTCTAAGGTAGAATATTATTTATTTACCGCATTGTCACAGCAACAAAATAAAGTTGTTACAAACCAAGGAGGATTGATTTATGTTTCAGGGACTAATAGACCTGCATACTCATGGCATTGGGAAATATGATACCAAGACAGTCTGTTCAGAAGATATCTTAAAGATGGCTGAACTTCATGCAAATAAATGCGCTTCTGCAATACTTCCAACCATATATCCTGGACCAATAAGCTTGATGAGAAAACAGATGGAAGCCGTAAAAAAAGCAATGGATATCCAGGCTTCAAAATTAAAAGTCAGAAGCTATGAAATCCAGAATTCTAAGATAAGCTCTTCTCTTATTCTGGGAGTTCATCTTGAAGGTCCTTTTTTAAATCCACTAAGGGCTGGAGCATTGGATAAAAAACACTTTATCAAGCCTTCAACTTCTGCGCTGAAAAAACTGATTGATGGATACGAGGACATGATAAAGATAGCAACACTTGCCCCTGAAATCCCTGGTGCATTAAAACTTATAGAAAAATTTAATGATCTTAATATCAGAGTCAACATGGGTCATTCTGATGCAACTTATGAACAGGCATTTGAAGGAAAACAGGCCGGGGCAACTGGAATAACACATATTTTCAATGCAATGAAGCCGTTTCATCATAGAGAGCCAGGACTTTCCGGCTTTGGCCTGATTGATGAGGACATTTACATAGAGGTCATAGCAGACGGAATCCATCTTCATCCAAAGACACTGGAATTGATTTTTTCAAAGAAACGCCTTGATAAGATTATAATAGTATCAGACTCAATTAAAAAAACATCTGCTGTAAAAAAATCTATTCAAGACAAGAAAACAATATTGAAAGGTAGCAGTCTTACAATAAGTGAAGCTATCAAGATACTTAAAGCCATAGGGATTCCTGATGCCGAGATTATTTCAGCTGCATTTGATAATCCAAAAAGATATCTTTTACTTTAGTTTTTCGTGAATTTCTTCGAACTGACCGCAGACATACTTGAATGCATTCATTATCTGAGGGTCAAAGTGATGCGGGGTTGTCTTCCCGTCACCTTCAGTTATTATCATGCATGTCTCAACGTGACCGTATGCAGGCCTGTAAGAGCGACAACTTCTTAGAGCATCATAATGGTCTGCAATGCTCACAATCCTTCCTTCTAATGGAATCTTATTCCCTTTCAATCCATAAGGATAACCGCTTCCATCCCATCTTTCATGGTGTGTAAGCGCAACTGATTTCGCCATCTTCAGCTTAGGATTATCTCCCAATAGTTTAGCGCCATGAAGAGGGTGCTGTTTTACGGCTTCAAGCTCTTCATGAGTAAGTTTCTGACTTTTCCTAAGAATATCAGGAGATACATGAAAATTACCGACATCATGAAGCTTAGCAGCAATACCAATATCACGAACAAATTTGTCTGATAACACAAGCTGCTTTGCTAATATAGTGGCATATTTATTAATCCTGTATATATGGTTCGGCTTTCCAACCAGCACTTCTGATGCAACTGCCAGTGCATCAAGGGAATGCACCAGCGCCTCATCCATTTCTTTTATTTTTCTTGAAATTCCTTTGAAAAGCGGGGCATAAAGCTCAAGCCCCTTAAGCAGCTGAGCATTTGAATGTGCTGCAGGGTGTCCGTAATTAAATGCAATTACTTCCTTCAAATTCGATACATATGCTGCGAAGTTGCTTATCCTGCCTATAATATTTGAAAGCTCAACAGCAAAAGATTCCTGATATTCTGCATCTGATTCTGCATCAGTATGATTTGAATAAATCAGCGGAAGACTCTCATCTTTTTCTGCCTTATGCTTGGGCTGATAAAAATTCAGAGGAATGGTGCATTCAACAGCCTTAGCGCCTGCGCTATATATTTCTCCTTTTATCCTGTCACCATTCTGAATCCCCATAAAAACATGAGAGGCCTTATTCTTTTCTGTTATATCTTTTCTCAATATCATGTCGAGAATTGATTTATCAAATTCCTTGTCATTAAAGCTTTCAGGGTCAAATTTTTTAAAAATAGTCGAGACATTTGAAACCAATGCAGATAGATTACTGTTCGCACTTTCAAGATAATTGCATGTTTCCTTTATCCTCAAATGTGCCCTGACTCTTGCAACAACTTCATCCATGCCAAAAGGTTTGCTTATAAAATCATCAGCTCCGGACTGTAGACTTCTCATCCTTTCTTGTCCGGTTGGCAAGGAAGACATTAATATTACAGGAATATGCAGAGTTTCCCTGTCGGTTTTAATTTTTTTGCAGGTTTCATAACCGTTCATTTCCTGCATGCCAGCGTTAATCAGGACTAAATCGACTTTTTCTTTTTGCAAGAATTGAAGGCATTCTTCGCCGGATTTTAATTCGATTACTTCATAAAAAGTGTTCAGATACCCCTCAACAAGCGAGGCATTTCTCGCATTATCATCGACTAACAGCACCCTGATTCTTGACTGGTGATTTACCTTGCTTTTCATTTTTTCACCATGTTTAAAATTTTACCATGGAATTGTTTATCCGTCTAGAGATTAACAGTTTTTTGATAAAAAATTTTTATGTTATAATTTTTCTAATAATCTTAGGCTCAAAGGAGGGATTAATGAAAAGATCCATTTTCACTATATTTTTTTTCACTTTTTTAGTTTTACTCGCTTTGGATTCTGAATGCAAGGAGGCAAAGACAATGATAAAAGATATCCACTGGCTGGGTCATGATACATTCAAAATTTCAGGCGAAAAGATAATCTACACCGATCCTTTTAAGATTAAAAACACTGGGAAGGCGGACATAATCCTTGTTACTCACGAACACCGCGACCACTGTTCACCTGAAGATATAAAAAAAATCCAGGGACATGATACGGTTATCGTAACAGTCTCTGACTGCGCCAAAAAATTAAACGGGAACATAAAGATCGTAAAACCCGGCGATAAGATAAATGTGCATGGCATTGATATAGAAACAGTTCCATCCTATAACACCAACAAGCAGTTTCACACAAAGGATAAAGGATGGGTAGGATTCATATTTACTGTAAAAACCCAGAGGATATATCTGGCAGGCGACACAGATTATATTCCTGAGATGAAAAATTTCAAGGTTGACATTGCACTCCTGCCCGTATCAGGCACATATGTGATGACAGCTGATGAAGCAGTAAAAGCAGCCCTTGATATCAAGCCAAAAATTGCAATCCCAATGCACTATGGTTCGATAGTTGGAACAGAAGCAGACGCAGAAAAATTCAAGTCAGCCCTTGAAGGTAAAATTGAAGTAATAATACTTAAAGAGGAATAAAATCCTTAAAATGATTTTACAAATAACAAATGGCTGACGGCAGAGAGATAACTTCTCTTCTGCTTAAAAAATATCCTGACCCGCAGATAGCTCTTAAATTTTCGAGCCCTCTGGAGCTTCTGGTTGCAACTATATTATCTGCGCAGTGCACTGATGTCCGGGTTAATGAAGTTACAAAAACCTTATTTAAAAAATATAAAACAGCAGAGGATTATGCCAAAGCTGATCTGAAAATCTTTGAACAAGAGATAAAGTCAACTGGATTCTTCAGGAACAAGGCAAAGATGATAATTGGATGCTGCAGAATGCTGCTGGAAAAATTCAAAGGTGCAGTCCCCTCCGAAATAGAAGAACTCACACAACTGCCGGGAGTCGGCAGAAAAACAGCTAACGTGGTATTGGGCGGAGCCTTCGGAAAACAGTCCATTGCAGTCGATACTCATGTTTTAAGAGTCTCGAACAGACTTGGCATTGCCGATTCCAATAATCCTGATAGAGTGGAACAGGAACTTATGGCTTCAATACCAAAAAACAAATGGACAAAATTCAACCATGCATTGATACTCCACGGAAGAGAGACCTGCAAGGCTCGGAAACCTTCATGCAGTATATGCATACTGTATAATGAATGCGAATGGATTGAGAAGAATAAATTTATAAAAAATTGAGAGACTACAGTGTTAGATATGATAATAAAAATGCTTCAGAAAACTGAGGGCTTTATTTCTGGTGAGGAGATGAGCAAAAAGCTGGGGATTACAAGGGCAGCAGTATGGAAAAAGATAAGAACATTGAGGGCAAAAGGATATAAGATTAAAGGTTCTACTGCAAAAGGATACAAACTCACAGAATCACCTGATTTTTCTGTTGAGGAATTAAGCGGTATTATAAAAGGAACTTTTGGCGCCCAGATTGTTTATTTCGAAAGCATTGATTCTACAAACAACAAGGCGATGGAACTTGCAGAAAAAGGTCTTGGCCACGGCGCTGTTCTAATAGCAGACACGCAGCTAAAAGGTAAGGGACGTCTCGGAAGAACATGGATATCTCCGCCAAAAGGTAATATCTACATGAGTGTTATTCTTAAGCCTGAGATTCAGCCAAAAGACGGAACCCTGCTTACTATTATGGCTGCAATAGCGTGTGCAAAGGCAGTCAGGTCTCTGACTTCAAAACATTCAGAAGAGCTTCAGGTAAAAATAAAATGGCCTAATGACTTGATGCTCCTTAATAAGAAATTTGGCGGAATCCTTACTGAGATGAGATTAGATCCTGATAGAATAGTAACCGCGGTTATAGGCATAGGCATCAACGTAAACATAATACCAGACTCCCTTCCTGCTGATGTAAAAGCTGCAGCCACATCTTTAAAAGAACATCTCGAAAAACCATTATCAAGAACACAAATTATTGCTGAGATATTGAAAGGAATGGAATACTGGCATGAAAAACTTATAAAACAAGGCAGACAACCATTGCTGGAGGAATGGAAGAAATTGTCTTCAACTCTGGGAAGAAAAGTCAGGGTAAGCGCAGGAAATGAAACATTCACAGGAATTGCCGAGGATATTGATGACGAAGGAATGCTGCTTTTAAGACTGCCTTCAAATACTATCAAAAGAATTAATGCCGGCGATCTGACTTTCTTAATTTAATCCTGATTCGAATTGAATATTTCCTCGAAACGCTGTTTTGATTTGGCAAAGGCATTTAGTACATCAGGGTCAAAGTGATGAGGCATGGTTCTTCCGTCTCCCTTGATTATGATATCCACGGTTTCCTTATGGGTATAAGCGCGCTTATAAGGCCGCTTGTTTATCAAGGCATCATACTGATCCACCAGCATAACTATCCTTCCTTCGATTGGTATATCTTCACCCTTTAAACCCTTTGGATATCCTGTGCCATCCCATCGCTCATGATGGGAAAGCGCGACAGCAGCAGCCATCTGTATGCTTTCATGAGACGACCCTGATAATATCTTCCAGCCTATTGTTGTGTGTGTTTTCATGATCTCGAACTCTTCAGGCGTCAGCGGTCCAGGCTTCAGAAGAATATCATCATGTATTCCTATCTTTCCAATATCATGCATCGGGCTGGTAAAGGTTACCCCCTCGATGAATTCATGCGGCATGCCTAATGCTTCTGCAATCGTCTCTGAATACAATCCTATTCTTACGATATGAGTCCCTGTGTCTGTGTCCCTGAATTCAGCAGCAGCTGTAAGCTTAAGTATTAATTCTTTGCTTATATTCCTGACCATCTCAAGAGCATCAGCAATTTCCTTTGTCTGTTTCTTAACAGTAGACTCAAGCATGGTTTTGTAGTTTTTTTCCATGTCAAGAAGCCTGTTATGCCTGCTTGCCTTGTTAATAGCATTGATCAAATCCTCGGGATTAAAGGGCTTAATGATAAAATCAAATGCATTGCCTTTTATGGCATCAACAACCAGATCGATGTTTGCATATGCAGTCATCAGTATTACTGGCAGTTCGGTGTGAAGATCATGGGCATGCTCAAGCAGTTTTATTCCTGAGATCCCGGGCATTCTTATATCCGTTAATAAAATATCTATCTTTGTTTTTTCAAGTCTTTCAATTGCAGCCTGACCGTTTTCAACTACATATACGTTATACCCGAGTTCAGATAAAAGCATACTGGAAGATTCTCTTACGAATTGGTCATCATCAACAACAAGAACTGATTCTCTCTTCTTTTCCATTACAATCTCCAGTTATCTCAAATTATTGCCATTCATTAACAAAAGTTATTCATTCTTCCAGAACCTTACTCACCAACTTGATAAGTTCAAGAGGTAAAATTGGCTTGGAAATAAAATTGAATCCTTCATCAAGTATACCTTTTCTCTTTATCACATTCATTGTGTACCCGCTTGTAAATATAGCTTTTATACCAGGCTTTATTTTTTTAGCCCTTTCATAAACCTCTTTCCCGTCTATGCCCGGCATTATTAAATCAAGCAGCAGGAGTTTTATCTTATCTTTATTTTCGCTGAATTTTTTTATTGCTTCCTCGCCGTCTTCTGCCGTAAGAACTTTATAACCGAATTCCTTAAGAACTGATTCTATTATTTTTCTTACTGATTCATCATCCTCTGCTAATAAAATTGTCTCAGTCCCTTGCCTTAAACTTCCCTTTTGCTTCAGCTGTTCTTTTTCTGCTGTTTCATGTTTGATTAAAGACGGAATATATATTCTGAATATCGTGCCTTTGCCGGGCTCGCTGTATACATTGATATAACCATTGTGCTGCTTAACTATTCCATATACCATGGCAAGCCCTAGTCCTGTTCCTTTTCCAATATCTTTTGTAGTGAAAAAAGGCTCGAAAATCTTTGACTTTGTAGCCTCATCCATTCCTGTCCCTGTGTCTGTGAATGACATAAGCACATACATGCCTGGTGCTCCACAGGCATGCGCACTTATAAATTCTTTGTCAAGCCATACAACATCTGTCTCTAAAATTATCTCTCCGCCGTCAGGCATTGCGTCGCTCGCATTTGTAGCAAGATTCATCAGTATCTGTTCTATCTGAACATGGTCTGAAAAAATAGCAGTGTCTTTTTCTGTAAGCTCAAACTTAAAGATTATATCTTCTCTTATGAGCTTTAAAAGAAGCTTTTCAATATCCCTTATAATGCTGTTCAAATCAACTGGATTAAGATTTATAGGCTGCTTTCTTCCAAATGCAAGAAGACTTTGTGTAAGTTTTTTAGCCCTCTCCGAAGAGCTGAGTATCGGATCAACGAATGTATTCAACTCATCATCCTTTTTTATTTTCATCTTTATAAGAGTCGCATATCCTACTACTGCTGTGATTATGTTGTTGAAATCATGGGCTACTCCTCCTGCAAGCTGTCCGATTGCCTCCATCTTCTGGGCATAAAAAAGCTGTGCCTCCATTCTTTTTTTATCAGTGATATCTCTTACTATGCCTCTATAAAAAAGAGTTTTGCCTTTTTCATCCTTGTGAGCCTTTGCAGTTATAAGCGCTATTGCAACATCCCCGCCTTTTACTTTCACGACAGTCTCAAAATCCTTTGCATAACCTTTTTCTTCAACCATCTTTTTGAATTTAAGTCTATCTGATTGACTGAAATATATATCTCTGTCTATATCAAGATTTAAAACTTCTTCTTTTGAAGAGTATCCAAACAGCCGGACACCTGCCGGATTAATATCCAGAAATTTTCCTTCAGGCGTACTTATGTAAATTACATCTTCTGATTCTTCGAAAATTGACCTGTATTTTTCCTCAGATTCTCTTAATAAATTTTCTGCTTTCTTGC
Source organism: Nitrospiraceae bacterium (assembly GCA_021373015.1). Lineage (NCBI taxonomy): Bacteria > Pseudomonadati > Nitrospirota > Nitrospiria > Nitrospirales > Nitrospiraceae > Nitrospiraceae bacterium. The sequence goes on along the minus strand of JAJFTJ010000007.1, from coordinate 50,017 downwards.
GCTCTGTTATATCCCTTACAATAACCTGAGCCCCTGTCTTGCCTTTATAAGCAAAAGGTGTTGCAGTCACTTCAACATCAACATATGTTCCATCAAATCTCAAATATTTTTCTTCTATAACAGGAACTATTTCCTTGTCATCTCTAAGCTTATGTATCCTCTCCTTAACTATATCTCTATAATCAGGGTGGATAAAATCCACAACTTTTTTGCCGATGATCTGATCAGGGCTGGATGCTCTCAAGAGTCTGACTCCCGCAAGATTTATGAATGTGACTATTCCTTCGTTCTGTATAAAAATCGTATCAGGAGAGAGTTCCACAAGCCTTCGGTAGCGTTCTTCTTTTTCGAACAGTTCTTCTTCAGTAAGCTTGCTTTCTTTAAGCCTTTGTCTGTATATAACAAACAAGACAAAAAATCCAAATACTAAGAGAACAACAACTGTAAATATTCTCATCCAAAGATGTCTTGGCTCATCAATAAAAAAAATCGAAAAAAATCCTCTATCCGAATGAAAAAAAATGCTGTCTATTATCGAATCAAGAAGCCAGTAAAAAGCTCCAAAAACAAGACTCATCCATATAATATTCGATTTTTTGATTTTTCTCATGAGTCAACCTTTTGGTATGAAAAGGTAAAAGATGAACGCATATAGTCACTCAGCATTGTTTCTGCTGTTGTAACAACAGTTATATTGCAACGCATTATCACAATCTCATTGTATCACAACTAATCTGGTAACTGAATATGGAATCTGCCGTATGTTCTTCATCCGTAAGAGAAAAATATTGCGATAAATACTTATAAGTGGCAGAATAAATATGCTGTTTTTCTACTAAAATCCTATTGATGAGGTCTTGTTAATTAGATGAATATCATGGCAATAGACATAGGCAATTCATCGATAAATATAGGTTTTTTTAGAGGCCTAACCATAGTATCAAAAAAAATCAGCGCCCGTCCGGCATTGTCATCTTCCGGCTATGAGACTGCAATAAACAAAATTCTGAAAGAAGATAAAACGCCTTCTTCTTTCGAAGGATCTATTATCTCATCAGTTGTCCCTGATAATACTGAAAACATTAAAAACGCTTGTAAATCCTTATGCAAAAAAGAACCTCTTATACTTAATCATAAAATGAACACAGGAATGACTCTCGACATAAGAGAACCAGAAAAACTTGGTGTTGACAGAATTGCAGCCTGCGCCGGAGCCTGCGGATTATTTGGGCCGCCGGTTGTTGTTATAGATTTCGGGACTGCAACAACGATAAATTTCGTGGTAAAAGATAATGTATATAAAGGCGGTGCGATAATGCCTGGACTGCAGCTCATGAAAAATTCACTTGCATCAGAGACTGCACAGCTGCCTGATGTGAATCTGACAAAACCCAAAACAGCCGTTGGCAGAGATACAGGAGAGAACATCCTTTCAGGAATCATATACGGCACAGCCGGAGCTGTAGAAAAAATAATAAAAGAAGCTGAAAAAAACGGAAAAGATCATTACAAAGTGGTTATTACAGGAGGCAATCATGAGATCATGCTTCCTTTTCTTTCAAAAATTGATTTTATCGAACCTGATCTCGTCTTGAAAGGCCTTAAATTTATTTATGAGAGGAATGTATGATGCACGAACTGAGAAAAGATCCTCTTCTTAACAGATGGGTTGTTGTGCTTTCAGATTCAAAAGCTCCCGAAGAATACATTGCGGATCAAGATAAAGAACAAGCAGAAGCAGAGTCCTCCTGCATATATTGCTCAGGCAGAGAAAAAGAAACTTCTCCAGAGATAACTGCAATCAGGAAAGAAGGATCACAGCCAAACAGCTCTGACTGGTGGGTGAGAGTTGTGCCAAAATCCAATCCGATACTTCAGGTTGAAGGCGATATGGGAAGAAAAGGTATAGGTATGTACGACAAAATGAGCAGTATAGGCGCCAACGAGGTAATAATCGAAGCGCCTGAACACAATATAAAACCTGAAGACATGGGGCTTGCTCAGATGATACGGATAGCATCGATCTACAAAGCCAGGATTTCTGATCTCCAGAGAGATATGAGGCTTAGATATATAATGATATATAAAAATTCAGGACATGAGGCCGGAGCTGTAAACTCCCATTCGCATTCACAGATTATTTCCACGCCGGTGCTGCCTAAGTATGTAAAAGAAGAGCTTATCGGCGCAAAAAACTACTTTGCTTATAAGGAACGCTGCATTTTTTGCGACATAATGAGAGAAGAAATAAACTACGGCAAAAGATTAATTTTTGAGACCAAGAATTTTACTGCTTTTTGCCCTTATGCACAGCGTTTTCCATTTGAGTTCTGGATAATGCCTAAGAGACATTCATGCGCCTTTGAAGACATGAACAAGGATGAACTTGATGATTTCAGTCTTATGCTTATGACTGCAATAAAAAAATTACGCAAAGTATTGAAAAATCCTCCCTATAATTATATTATTCATACAGCGCCCAACAGGGTTCCAAGACAAAACCACTGGCACACGCTCGGAGAAGACTATCACTGGCATCTGGAGGTAATACCAAGACTTGTACATATAAGCGGATTTGAATGGGGATCAGATTTTCATATTATAACTACATCCCCTGAAGACGCGGCAAGTTACCTAAGAGGAGGCTGAGATGGAAATCAAAAGAATACTTTTTCCTACTGATTTTTCAGAAGGGTCAGACCATGCCCTTCCCTATGCCATTGACATGGCAAGGAATTACAATGCAAAGCTGTATATAGTTCATGTAATCTATGACATAGCAAGAGCTGTTGGCTGGCATGTAACGCATATATCAATAGACGACCTTTACAAAGACATTGCTGAAAACGCAAAAAAAGAAATGGAAAGATACAGTAATGATATTCCTAAAAATTTAAGCAGCGTCGAGAAAATAATATTAAAAGGCACGCCATATTCAGAGATAATTAAATTTGCAAAGGAAAACACCATAGACATTATCGTAATGGGAACGCATGGCAGAAGAGGGATAGACAGGGTATTATTCGGCAGCACAGCAGAACGCGTAGTAAGAGATGCTCCATGCCCTGTGCTGAGCGTAAGACAGCCTGCCCATCACATAAAAAATAAATAAGGAATCGCATGAAAATATATTTATCAGATAATGCATTTATCGATCTCCTGCTGAGTTCAGCAGAGGTGTATAAGAAGGAAAGTCTTGGTTTTCTGCTTGGTTATAAACCCGAGGATAGATTCGTAATTGAACATGCATTCAGCTTGCAGACGGCAAGGAGAAAACATAAGGGAGTTGTATTCCAGCACAAAAATCATAAAAAGATCGAGCCTATACTTGAAAAATTCGAAAGGCTGCAGATAATAGGTGATTTTCATTCACACACGCAATTCGGAATTACAAAAGGACTCCCGATACCAAGCGAAGAAGACATAAAAGAGATGAGGCAGGGGTCCATATATCTGATTGTAGCCATAAACAATAATGAGAAAACCATGAGTTGGAGGGAAAACAGAGACGGCACAATATCCGGTTCTGTTGGTAATTTCTTTTTTAAGATAGCCGCATATTACATGAAAGGTAATTTGAATATAAAAAGAGCAAGAATTCACTGCCCATTCCCTCCTGGATTCTGAGGAGTCCTGCTTAGGATATTTCATTTGAGTATAATTATAGAGAAGAAGGTTTAATTGACAATAAAGCGTTTTATAGTTTTCTCACTGATATTCCATTTAATAGTAGTTCTGTCATTTTTCTTAAAACTGCCTGAAAGAAAAAGAACTGAACTTCAGCCTTTTTTTGCAAATCTTGTTTCGCCTGATGAGATAAAACCAGGAGGCGGAATGCTAAAAAGCACTCCTCCAAAAACAAAGGTCTTGCCTGTCCCGCCTGGCATAAGCAAACCTAAACAGCCTCGCAAAGTTTCAAAAGGCACATCAGAGGGAAAAGGGATTAATAAAAAAGAAAAAAAATCTTCTTCGCCAGCAAACCTTGCTCCTTCACCTTCAGGAATTTTTCCATCAGCGCCTCTGAGCAAATACAATCTTTTTGATCCTGAGACAATCGCAAAACATGCTCAGAAAAAAACAGAACAGAAAAAAGAACAGGGGACATCATTATTGAATCCGAAAGATCTGATCCCATCAGGCAGCGGAGGGAAATTATCCCGTTCGCTTACAGAAGGCCCCGGCAGGATTCTTAGTGAGCAGAGCATTGGACTTGCCACAGACTCAAAAGACCTTATTTACCTTAGATATCTCGAAACAGTAAAAATGAGGATACAAAGTGTGTGGATTTATCCTTACGAGGCATTATCCAGAGGCATCTATGGAGACCTCTATATTAATTTCACCATAAAAAAAGATGGCACGCTCGGTAGCATTGAGCTTATCAGGACATCCGGCTATACACTCCTTGATGATGCAGCAATGAGAGCAATCAAAGATGCTGGTCGCTTTTTGCCTTTGCCTGAAGGCTGGAAAGAGGATGCTCTCACAATAAAGGGACATTTTTTATATCTGCTCTCAATTTATTAAAACTAATAAGTTTTATAAAACTCAGAACCAGACTCCAGATATTCCTTCTGATATAATTAATCTATGAAACCGCTCAAGTTTCTCAAAGTCAGCGATAAGGTTAAAAAACTTAAATGCCCGTTAAAAGCTAAAAAACATCTTGGACAGAATTTTCTTTTTGACCCTTCTATTCTCCAGAGGATCGTCGAGGTCTCAGGAATCAAACTGGGAGATACTGTTGTAGAGATAGGTCCCGGACACGGAAGACTGACAAAGATGCTTGCAATAAAGGCTGATAATGTTATTGCAATAGAATATGACAGAGACCTGTACCAAAACTTAAAAGAAGAGCTAAACAGACATAAGAACATAGTGCTGATCAATGGAGATGCGCTTGACTACCCTTATGAAACACTGTCAGAATTCATGGTTGTTGCAAACATCCCATACTACATCACAACTCCAATAATATTCCGCCTCATCGAGAGCAGAAAAAATCTTAAGTCCATGACACTCACTATCCAGAAAGAAGTGGCGGAAAGAATCGTTGCAAAACCTGGGGTTAAAGATTATGGAGTTCTTTCATTGATGATCCAATATTATTCTGAGCCTGAATTGAAGTTCATAATCCCACGAGGCGCATTCAGGCCTGTTCCTAAAGTAGACTCTGCTGTTGTTAAGATGAAAATGCGAGAATCACCTCCAATAAAAGTTAACGATGAAAAACTCATGTTTCGTCTCATAAAAGCTTCTTTCACACAGAGAAGAAAAATAATCTCTAACTCTTTAAAATCGTTCTCTGAAAATATAAGGGAGATTCTCTCATCAGCAGGAATTGACCATATGAGAAGAGCAGGCACGCTGAGCATCGAGGATTTTGCAAGACTGGCTGATATCCTGAGTGATGAACAATTGCATGATAAAAAGGCATGAGAAAGTTCGAGATAATTGACATATCAGGCGACATAGGTATCAGGGCTTGGGGAGAAAATCTCGAACAGTTATTTGTAAACACTGCGCTTGGGATGTACAGCCTCATCACTGATCTTGAAAAAATAGATGAAAGAAAGACGGTGGAGATCGCTACGGAAAATTCCTCAGTCGAAAGCCTTTTGATTTCATGGCTCAACGAATTAATATTTGAGTTTGATGCATACAATTTTTTAGGCAGAAACATAAGTATATCCGAGATAAAAAATAATGAACTTAGGGCGGTTGTTTCAGGAGAAAGATTCGACCTTCAAAAACATGAAAAAAAATTATTAATAAAAGCAGCTACCTATCACATGCTCAAAGTTGAGAAGAAAAATAATATCTGGGAGTCAGAGGTTATCTTTGATATCTGATAATTTGGAGCAATAGGCATTACAACAATATTATGCAAATCTCTAAGTTAGTTGTTTTGTCTTTACCAGCATGTCTTAGTGTGCTAATATTCCAATAATAAACGCCCTGAGATTAAACGCTATATATGACTTGCCGTGAGGCAACGGGGCCGATAGCGATTGATCTGATATTAGTGATAATAATTTATTTCGGAGGTGAATTTTGAAACTTAATGCACCAAAGCAGATTACATTTTTAATCGCTCTGGTAGTGGCAGTGGTCGGTGTAATTTCCAGTTTTGTTGCCATACCTGTACTGTCCGGGTTCGCCTTTTGGTTGGTTGTAATAGGTTTTATTATCCTAGCTGCAGGCAATACGATTAAAGGATTGTAATATCTTTTAAAATCTGGGTGTCATCAGTTATCCTCCGGTAGGCCTCGTGAAGAATAAGGATGACACCCACCTAATAAATCAAATCCTCTATACTGTATTCAATTAAAATTAAAATTAAAATTTTAATAAAGAAGGTATTTATTCTATGCCTTTGGAAAAACTCAAAAGAATCGATAAAACAAAAATAGAGATACCAAAAGACTACAAAGAAGGAATGAGAGTTAAAGGTATTATCTATGTAGACGAACTATTGGAAAAAGGACTTGAAAGCCAATCAATAGAACAGACTGCAAATGTAGCAACTCTGCCGGGTATCGTAAATGCCTCTCTTGCAATGCCGGATATCCATTCAGGGTATGGATTCCCAATAGGAGGAGTAGCGGCTTTTGATATTAAAGAAGGGATCGTATCCCCCGGCGGTGTTGGGTACGATATCAACTGTGGGGTCAGACTTCTAAAAAGCAATCTTCAAAAAAAAGATATCCTGCCAAGATTAAAAGACTTGGTGATTAGTTTATATAATGAAATCCCATCCGGTGTTGGTTCTAAGGGCAGAGTGCGTCTTACACTTGATGCAGAAAAAAAACTTTTGCTAAAAGGAGCGCGCTGGGCAGTAGAGCAGGGTTATGGTGATGCCTATGATCTGGAAAAAATCGAATCAGGCGGATGTATGGAAGGCGCTGACCCTGAGATCATAAGCGATAAGGCGTATGAAAGAGGCAAGGCACAACAGGGAACTCTGGGCTCCGGCAATCACTTTCTCGAAATACAGTATGTCGATGAAATATACGACGAAACAGCAGCAAATACACTCGGGGTATTTAAAGAACAGGTCACTGTCATGATCCACACAGGCTCAAGGGGTTTCGGACATCAGGTCTGCACAGATTTTCTTGAGACAATGGGAAACGCCTCAAAAAAATATAAGATCACACTTTCTGACAGAGAACTTGCCTGCGCTCCGTATAGTTCTACTGAAGCTGAGGATTACCTTTCTGCAATGAAGGCTGCTGCAAATTATGCATGGGCAAACAGACAATGCATAATGCACTGGACAAGAGAAACCTTCATAAAATTTTTCGGCATGTCTCCAGACAGTTTATCGATGAATCTTATTTATGATGTCGCTCACAACATAGCTAAAATAGAAGAGCACACAATAAACGGAAAAAAACAAAAATTAATAGTTCACAGAAAAGGAGCAACAAGGGCATTTCCTCCCGGACATCCCGAACTTCCTGCAATTTACAAAAATATTGGTCAGCCTGTATTAATTCCCGGAGACATGGGGCGTGCATCATACATATTGCTTGGAACTGCAAAAGCAATGAACGAGACATTTGGTTCAACATGTCATGGCGCAGGAAGAGTGCTTTCAAGACATCAGGCGATTAAAAAAGCAAAAGGCCGCGCAATCTGGCGCGAGATGGAAGATAAGGGAATTATTGTCCGCTCTGTCGGCAGGGATACACTTGCTGAAGAAATGTCGGAAGCATACAAAGACATCTCAAATGTTGTTGATGTTGTACATGAGGCAGGCATATCAAAAAAAGTTGCAAGATTAAGGCCGCTGGGCGTTATCAAGGGATAACAAGTACGTTTTCATCACTATAAATACCCATCTACAATCTGATATAATCTCAGTTAATGGAGAAAGTTCTTCGAGTTGTCCCTCTAGGCGGTGTTGAGGAAATCGGCCTCAACATGACCGTTTTAGAATACGGTAATGACATCATAATAGTCGATGCCGGACTCATGTTCCCTGAAGAAGATATGCTAGGAGTTGATTTTGTCATACCTGACTTTTCGTATCTTATCTCAAAAAAAGAAAATATCAGAGGAATAGTCATCACACACGGGCACGAAGACCATACAGGCGCACTTCCCTTTCTTTTAAAAGAAATTGATGTTCCCATATACGGTACGCCTCTTACTCTCGGCTTTGTAAAGGAAAAACTAAAGGAGCACTCGCTTGAAAAATCCGAACTCATTCCTGTAAAGGCTCGCGATATAATCACACTCGGAAGCTTTAAAGTTGAATTTATCCGAGTTACACACAGTATTGTTGACGGCGTAGGACTTGGGATCGATACTCCTCTTGGGAAAATAGTGCATACAGGAGATTTCAAATTGGATCCAACGCCTGTTGACGGACATCTTATGGACTTCCACAGATTTTCCGAATATGGGGAAAAAGGAACGCTTCTTCTTCTCTCTGACAGCACTAATGCTGAAAAAGGCGGATTTACTTTTTCAGAAAAAGAAGTAAGAAGGGCATTTGAAGATATATTCGCAACTTCGCAAGGCAGATTGATAATTGCGACATTTGCATCAAACATACACAGAATCCAGCAGGCAATTGATGTTGCGATAAAATTCAATAGAAAAATAATCCTCTGCGGCAAGAGCATTGTCTCAAATGCTCAGATAGCGCTTGATCTTGGTTATTTAAAACTGCCAAAAGACACATGGCTTCGTTTGGAAGATCTGAAAAACCTGGATGACAAAGAGGTTGTGATAATAACAACTGGAAGCCAGGGAGAACCGATGAGTGTTCTTTCAAGGATTGCAACAGACGAACATAAACAAATAAAAGTAAAAAGCGGTGATACAGTAATACTCTCAGCAAAAATGATCCCCGGCAATGAACGCTCAATAGGAAGAATTATCAATCATTTATTCAGAAGAGGCGCAAATGTCATATACGAAAAGGTCTCAGAGGTTCATGTCTCAGGACATGCCTCAAAAGAAGAACTCAAGCTCATGCTTAATATGGTGAAACCTAAATATTTTATGCCGGTGCACGGAGAATACAGACATCTTGTGTATCATTCAAATCTTGCAGAGAAGGTCGGCATCCCTAAAGAAAATATTTTCATTCAGGACAACGGAGAGATTCTCGAAATTTCAGAGCAGGGTGCAAAGAAAAATGGAAAGGCAATCTCAGGAAGAATTTTTATTGACGGCAAAGGCGTTGGAGATGTCGAGGCAATGGTGCTCAGAGACAGGCGAAGACTCGGGCAGGATGGAATAGTCCTTGTAATTATTGCAGTTGAAAAACTGGCAGGGAAGATCGTATCAGGGCCTGATATCATAACAAAAGGTTTTGTGTTTGAAGATACATCTCCTGAACTGATAAGCGATGTCTCGAGTCTGGTATCTGAAACTTTAAAGCTGCTGGACAGAGAGATAATGTCAGATTCCTCTCTTATCAAAGAAAAAATAAGAAGCGTGCTAAAAAAATATCTTAGGAACAAGATGGAAAAAAGTCCTATGATAGTTCCTATAATATTTGAGGTATAATTAATTACTTTCATTAAACAGGAGGAAAAGATTATGCGCCTCGGAGTCATACTCCTTATTTTAACTGTAATATTTTTTTCAGGCATTTCCATTTCAGATGCCCAGCAGCAGGGATCAGATGCTCTGGTCATAAGAGAGATGGCTGCGCTTGACAAAGCCTTCAAGACAACTATTGACGCGATTGTTTTTAATAAGCCCGAGATTATTGCACCGGCATACGAAGAAGTCCATAAAATCAGAGAAGAGGTCGAAACCAGATTAAAATCAGGACAGCAGATAACTCTTTCAAAAAACCAGAATCAGTTTAAAAGATTTGTAAGACTTGATAATCAGTTTCACCGCGAGACTGAAATACTTGTGAATGCCTCAAAAAAAAAGAATATGATTACAGTTCAGCAGCAGATGCAGAAAATGCTGAAGCTCTGCATAAAATGCCACAGCGTATTCAGAAAATAGCCTCAGCCTTAACAACTAATCTGGTATAATCATACGATGATAGAGGCAATAATCCTTGGAATAATCCAGGGCGCAACAGAATTTCTGCCTGTAAGCAGTACAGCGCATCTAATACTTCTTCCATGGTTCTTTAACTGGAGCGGAGAGGTAAACACCTTAACCTTCGACGTTGCGCTCCATGCAGGAACACTTCTGGCGCTGCTCGCATGCTTTTATAAAGACTGGGTAGAGATCTTTTCAAACAATAGAAAGTTATTACTGCTTCTGGTTATCGGAACAATCCCTGCAGCAATTCTAGGATTGTTATTCCACCATCAGATAGAAAATAATTTAAGACTGCCCGCTATTATTGCTGCAACTCTCATTATTTTTGCGATAATTATGCTTATATCAGAAAAATTCAGGGGTGAAAAAGATGTTAAACAGATCAGTCTTAAGGACGCAGTGATAATCGGCCTGTGTCAGGCAATTGCATTGATACCTGGAGTATCACGCTCAGGCATCACAATATCCGCAGGTCTTTTCAGCGGGATGAAAAGAGACGAAGCTGCAAGATTCTCATTCCTGCTTTCAACACCTGCTGTGTTTGGAGCAACACTACTTGAAGGCAAAAAACTCGTAGCATCTCCTGATAATTATGACTTGAAATTATTTATTGTCGGACTGGCAGTATCTGCAATAGCTGGTTTTGCTGTCATCAAGTTTCTCATGCATTTTTTCAGGAAACACACCTTGAATGTTTTTGTATATTACAGATTCATACTGGCAGCCACAATCCTAGGAGCGCTATGGCTGAAAAAATAAGAAAAATAAAAGACGAGATAACAGGCGTTATCCTTATTCTTGGAGGGTTTTACCTTGCACTCATTCTTGTAACCCACACAAAATGGGATCCTTCCTTTTTCACTTCGACAAGCTCGCCCGCAAAAAACTACGGCGGGATTGTAGGAGCTTATATATCAGATCTGCTTTTTGTGAGTTTGGGACTGACTTCTTTAATCATACCTGTCTTTATTATTATATTCGGCGTAAGAAGCCTTATCAGTAAAAAAGAAAATAGGCTTTATATTATCGGAGCTTTGCTCTTTATCCTGTCATCAACCATGCTTGCTTCACTTCTATCAGACACTTTTGATGTAAAGCCTGATTCAAATCCCGGCGGAATGACAGGACTTTTGATTAGTGATTTTATTAAAGGTCTTCTATCTATACCCGGGACATATATCTTTACATTATCAATATTTCTTTCTTCAATAATATTACTGAGTCCTGTCTCGCTTGTTTCACTTGCAATGAAGAAAAAACAAAAAAACAAAGGCAAGGTTATTGTGGAAGATGAAGAGGAATATATCGAGAATGATGAGCCTCTTGTATATATTGAACCTGAAAAAACTGCTTCTGCTCAGCCCCGTCAGATTCAAAAGGCCGAGGCTCTGCGTTCCAGAAAAATCGGAGACTATGAGCTTCCTCCTCTTGATCTGCTCAAAACTTACGACTCAGCAACAAGGCCCCAAAAAGATGAGCTTTTATCAAGTTCATATATGCTCGAGCAGAAACTTGCTGATTTTGACGTCGAAGGCAAGGTAATACAGGTATATCCCGGGCCGGTAGTAACCTTGTATGAATTCGAACCAGCGCCGGGAGTAAAGATAAACAGGGTTGTGTCCCTGTCAGACGATCTTGCACTATCACTCAAAGCCGCAGGCGTACGCGTTTCTCCTGTTGCAGGCAAGGCAGCAATAGGCATCGAGGTTCCAAACAGACAGCGCGAGACAGTTTCATTAAGAGAAATAATCTCTTCTGATAATTTCAGAAAAAGTCATTCAAGGCTCACACTTGCACTGGGCAAGGATATATTCGGGAATCCCATTGTTGCAGACCTATCAAAAATGCCTCACCTTCTTGTTGCAGGGGCAACAGGCTCAGGCAAAAGCGTTTCGATAAATTCAATGGTAATGAGCCTGCTCTATAAATCATCGCCAAAAGAAGTTAAGATGCTCATGATAGATCCAAAGCTCCTTGAACTTTCAGCATATGAAAATATCCCGCATCTTATCTCCCCTGTAATAACGAATCCAAAAGAAGCGGCAGAGGCCCTCAGGAAAATGGTCTATGAGATGGAAAGAAGATACCGGCTGCTTGCTGAAAAAGGCGCAAAGAATATTGAAGGATTTAATAAAAAAGCTTCAGACGAAGAACAACTCCCTTATATTGTCGTATTTATCGACGAGCTTGCAGATCTGATGTTTGCATCTGCAAATGAGGTTGAGGATGCTATTGCAAGACTCGCGCAAATGGCACGCGCATCAGGCATACATCTCATCCTTGCAACTCAAAGACCTTCAGTCGATGTCATAACCGGCGTTATAAAGGCGAATTTCCCTGCAAGGATCTCATTCCAGGTCACCTCAAAGATAGATTCAAGGACAATTCTCGATTCACAGGGCGCTGAACAGCTTCTTGGAAAAGGAGACATGCTCTTCATGCTTCCAGGCATTAAAATAATCCGTGTGCACGGCGCGCTAATTACTGAAGATGAGATAGCCTCGGTGACTGAATTCATAAAAGCTCAGGGTGAACCTGATTTTTCATCTTTTGAACAGATACGAATACAGGAACCTGAAACCACAGAGCCTTCGCCTGACAGGGATGAATTATATTATAAGGTTCTGGATCACGCAGAATCTATTGGTGAGATATCCATATCTTCAATACAAAGAAGATTTAAAATAGGTTATAACAAAGCTGCGCGAATCATGGAGTTGATGGAAGAAGACGGACTGGTGGGTTCTCCAAAAGGAGCTGGCAAGCCCAGAGATTTTTTAAGAAGGAGAAGATAGAAAATGAGAAAATATTCAACTATCAATGCGCTGTATATGTCTTTTTTCTCAAAATCATTATATAAAGATGTAGGAGCTGACTGGAAAGGCATATCATTTGTTTACCTTCTGCTTCTGCTTGTCTTAATATCTATCCCAATGATGTTTCAGCTGCAGTCCAGCTTAAATACATTTATTGACAATGAAGTTCCTAAATTAATAAAGCAGGTGCCTGAAATTAAGATCACAGACGGCATTGTTACAACAGATGTGAGTATGCCTTATACAATAAATGATACTGAGACAGACAGACCGCTGATTGTAATCGATACTACAGGAAAGATAAATTCTATTGAAGACGCCAATGCCCAGGCGCTGCTTACAAAAAACAAACTATTAATCAGAAAAAGCAAGATAGAGACAAGGACAATAGAACTGACCGATATCGAAAGCTTCACAATCAACCAGAGCAATCTATATGAATGGACTGATATATTCAGGACATGGATTATTATTATTTTATATCCGTTCATCCTGTTCTTTTTATATGCTTACCGCACTGTTCAGGCACTAGCATATGCGCTCATAGGAAAAATATTCGGCAGAGCATTAAAGACAGACCTGAATTATCAGGCTTTGATAAGTCTTGCTATTGTATCCATGACACCGGCTATTATTATAAATGCTGTCTACAGTTACATTAACCGCAGGATTCCATTCTGGTGGGTCATATGTTTTATAATTGCTATGTGTTATCTTTATTTTGCAGTAAGGTCTATTTCTGGGAAAGAAGTTGAGATAAAACAATAATTATGAAGATGCCATACATTAAACTTACAGCAGTTCTTTTCATATCTTTATTCATCTGCAATCTTTCTTCTGCATCAACAGTGGAGGAAGATGTTCAGAAGATACAAAATGCCTATTCAAAGATAGAAGATATAAAAGGCAGTTTTATTCAGAAAAGCTACATAAAAGACCTTAAAAAAACAGAGACATACAAAGGCAGTCTCCTGATAAAAAGACCCTCGAAGATGAGATGGGAATACAAAGGAGAAAAACCGCAAGAAGTAATCATTAACAATGACAGAATAATAATCTACAAAAAAACCGACAAGCAGGCTTACAAAGGTAATTTTGACAGGCAGACATACGGGCAGGCGCCTGTTGCGCTGTTGAATGGCTTTGGAAATATCAATGAAGAATTCAATATAACAAAAAAGAATGACAGGCTCATTCTCAAACCCAAGAAGCCAATGTCCAATATTGTTTCGATAGAGATCGAGACATCGGCTGAAAATTTTCCGATAAAATATTTTGTTATCAACGACACCTATTCAAATAAAGTGGAAATAAGACTCGAGAATATAGAGATAAATACAGGCGTCAAGGATTCAATTTTTAATTTTTCTCTGCCAAAGGGGACAAATATTTATGAGTATAATTCTCAAGGCTCTTAAAAAAGCAGAAGAAACAAAAACAGAAAAAGAACTTTTTCAGGACAAATCCTATTCATATATTTCCAAAGACAGCACAAAAATTATTTTATTGGTCATGTTATTCGTTGTATTGGTCGGTGTATTCTTTGTCTGGAACTTCTTCTTCAAAGACATAAAGTCTCCGATAGTGCAAACAACCAAGCTTCAGCCAATCAGCCAGCCAACGCCTGAAAAAATACAGCTCGAAGAAAAAAAAGAAATCTTGCTTGCACCAAAGCCTGAGGATACTGCAAAACTTATAGAAGATTCGCTCGTGATGCTTAAAAGCGACAACTATTCAGGAGCTGAGAGCGGCTTAAGAAGAGCATCCTTTCTTAAGCCTGATAATGCAGTAATTTACAATCATCTTGGTCTTGCATTAAAAAAACAGGGAAAATACAAAGAGGCTGCTGTTGAATATGCAAGAGCCATACAACTAAAGCCTGATTATTATGAGGCAATGAACAATCTTGCTGTTACACAAGAAATGCTTGGCGACACAGCTGCTGCAAAAGTCTTGTATAAAAAGGCTCTCTCAGTAAAACCATCATATGCCGAGGCTCATCTGAATTACGCCCTTCTTCTTGAGTCAGAGAACAATGAACAGGAAGCTGTAAGCCACTATCACACATTCCTTAATCTTTCATCAGACGAAGCTGTCAAAAAGAAAGTCAGCGAAAGACTCAGAAGACTCAAAAAATAATCAGCGTTTCTTTTTTCTCATTACATCATCAACCCAGCTCATCGCAGCCGACACCGTAGGGAACCCGATTGTGCTCGTAAGCAGAATTAGTGTATGGTATATCTCCTCTGGTTTAGCGCCTGCTTCAAGCGCCCTTCTTGCATGTGAATGCACAGAACCCTCTGATCTTATTGATGCTGCTGCAGCAAGCTGGACAAGATGGGATGTCTTGCTGTTAAGCGGACCCGATGCCTTTAATGTCTTGCCCAGACTGTCAACTGCTTTCAGGTATTCTTTGAATCTTTTTTGGATGTTCAAATACTGCGAAGGTAATTTAGTCATAACTCCTCCTTTAAACTGTTTACTTACAAAACTTTTACCACGATAATATTTAAAATGCAAGAAGATTATGTTAATGAAATTTTATATAATATCTCATGCTTATTTTAGGGATAGACACATCATGTGATGACACCTCAGCTGCAGTGGTTGAGGACGGCGTAAAAATCATCTCAAATATAGTATCGAGCCAGACTGATATCCACAGCAAATACGGCGGGATCGTGCCTGAGCTTGCTTCACGCAGACATATAGAGATGATATGGCCTGTTGTTGATGAAGCTCTTAAGACAGCAGTCATAAAACTTGAGGATATATCAGCAATAGCTGTATGCAATGGTCCAGGACTCATAGGTTCACTCCTTGTGGGATGTTCTTTTGCTAAAGCAGTCTCTTTTTCTAAAAATATTCCCCTTGTAGCAGTCAATCATATTGAGGGACATATATTCTCATGCTTTCTTGAAAAATCAAAGCCTGAATTCCCGTTCATATCTTTAATAGTCTCAGGCGGACATACCAGCCTATATCGCGTTGATGGATTCGGAAAATACAAAGAGCTGGGCAGAACCCGCGATGATGCTGCCGGCGAGGCATTCGATAAAGTCTCAAAACTTCTTGGACTAGGTTATCCGGGTGGACCTGTTATAGACAGACTTGCAGAAAAAGGAGATCCAAAATCCATAAATTTCACAAGACCGTATCTTCCTGAAACCCTTGATTTCAGTTTCAGCGGATTAAAAACAGCCGTGCTTCTCCATCTGAAAAAAAATGAAAGCAAATTATTCAAAGAGGACATATCTGCATCTTTTCAGGCCTGTATCATAGACGTTCTTATAAGAAAAACAG
Organism: Nitrospiraceae bacterium; assembly: GCA_021373015.1. Classification (NCBI taxonomy): domain Bacteria; kingdom Pseudomonadati; phylum Nitrospirota; class Nitrospiria; order Nitrospirales; family Nitrospiraceae; species Nitrospiraceae bacterium. The sequence continues at coordinate 33,869 of JAJFTJ010000007.1, read as the reverse complement.
AACGGACAATATTAAATCAGAAAGTTCAGAGCGTTACTCTTTCAGGGGGAGTTGCAGCAAATAAAGAATTGAGAAAACGTATGAAAGAGATGGGAAATGATAGAGGGATAAAAATGTTCATACCTTCTGTTAATCTATGCACAGACAATGCTGCAATGATTGCAGGAGCTGGATTTCACCATTTCAAGGCCGGCGATTTCGCAGGGATGGATTTGAATCCAAAGGCGTATCTGCCGCTCTAGAGCCTTTTTCTATTCTTTAAAACCACTATCCCTATAATAGAAGCGATAAATAACAGGATGCTTATACCTTGAGAAACAGAGATAATGCCGAATATAAATCCTCTTATATCATCGCCTCTGTAAATCTCGACCATGAATCTCACGACCGAATAGACAAGAAGATATGTCATGAATAACTGACCCTTGAATGTCTGGTGCTTTCTAAGAGTAATAAGTATCAGGAAATTTATAAACTCTCCTATTGCCTCATAAATCTGAGTTGGATGCAGTGGAACTCCGAGCTTTGCAAGCGATTCAGGATCAAAAAAAGTCACTGCCCACGGAAGACCTTCTGCCTCTTTTCCATGACAGCATCCTGCTGTGAAGCATCCAAGTCTGCCGATTGCATGTCCGATTGCAAGCGACGGAGCAAAGATGTCTGCTGTTGTCCAGAGGTCAAGTTCTTTTTTCTTTGCATACCAGATGCCAACAGGTATAGCAAGAAGCACTCCGCCGTAAAATACAAGGCCACCCTGCCATATCTTGAGGATATCAAGAGGATTCCTGAAATAATATCCTGCATTCTGGATAACAAAAAAAAGTCTTGCGCCGATAAGCGCTGACAAAAGAATATAGAAACTGAGGTCAATTATTTTATCTGTAGACAGACCGAGTTTTTTTGCCTGTCTGACAGTTAGATAAAGTCCCAGCAGAAAACCTATTGCGATAAGTACACCATAAGTATGTATCGTGACTGGTCCTATTTTTATTAAAATCGGGAACATTATATCTCCTGTCCTAATTCTTTATTCATAACTATCTGTCTGAACAACCGGACTTCTGAGCAGTTTTATGAAAATCAGTCCTATGCCTATTGTGATAGCAGAATCCGCAACATTAAATGCAGGCCAGTGAAATCTGTTTATGAAAAAATCCAGAAAATCCCTGACAGAGCCGTAGTAGATCCTGTCAATAAGATTGCCTGCTGCTCCTGAGAGAATAAGGGAAAGCCCCAGAGGATCTTCCTTGTTTTTAAAAAACATATAGACAATAACTGCTATCGCAGCAATGGAGACTATTATAAAAACAGCATTCCCCCAGTCTTTGAACATGCCAAATGCAACGCCTGTATTTCTTACATTCACCAGATGAAAAAAAGGCGTAATCCTCACAGACTCAAAAGGACTTATCAGATTGTCTGCAAAATATTTTGTGATCTGGTCAATCATAACTACAGCAGATGCGATAAAAAGATAAGCTGTTTTTTTCATTTTATTACACCATAACACCTGCTGCATACCTCAGGCGCATCTTTAAATGTGCCTACAGAAATGCTACGACTCCAGCATCTCTCACATTTCATGCCTTCTGCCTTTTCTACAATAATTGAGATTTCAGAAGATTCTTGCGCTTCTAATAAACATTCTGTCTTTACTAACTCATCCTCTTTTCTTATCTCGGCAGCTGATACTATAAACAATGCGGATAAAAAATCCTTATAATCTCCGAGCAATTCATAATCTTTATCTGAGAGATAAAGAATTACCTTTGCCTCAAGAGAATTACCTATGAACTTTCCCTGTCTCTTTATCTCGAGCGCTTTATTTACATCATTTCTTATCTTTATCATTCTCTCCCATTTTTCTTCAAGGGAAGGATTGATGAATTTTTTATCAACAATAGGGAAAGGCGCAAGGAAAATACTTTCCTCTTTTTCGCCTGTCTTCAGCTCTTTTCTTATAGTCGACCATATCTCTTCAGCGGTAAATGAGACTGTCGGAGCCATAAGCCCGGTCATTGCTACAAGAATTTTATGGAGCACCCATTGGGCAGCCCTTCTTTCCTTTGAATCTGTCTTGAATGTATAAAGCCTGTCCTTGAGTATATCCAGATAAAAATTACTCATATCCACAATACAGAAATTGTGAAGCAGCTGATAGACTTCATGAAAATCAAATTTCTCATAAGCTCGAGTAATTTTTTCTATGAGATTCTGAAGTCTTGACATCGCCCATCTGTCCAACTCAAGAAGATCACTGCTGTAATTCCTGCCGTCAAAATCATTTATATTGCCAAGAAGGAATCTCGCAGTGTTTCTTATCTTTCTATAAGCCTCTGTAAGCCTGTCTATTATCTCTTTTGATATTCTTATATCATCACTGTAATCTTCTGCTGACACCCATAGTCTTAGTATCTCAGCTCCGTTTGCCTTTATTATTTCCTGAGGCGCTACTACATTTCCGAGTGATTTGGACATCTTCTTTCCTGATCCGTCCACAACAAAGCCGTGCGTAAGCACTGTTTTATATGGAGCTTTCCCTCTTGTGCCTGTGGATGCAAGCAGAGAACTTTGGAACCATCCTCTGTGCTGATCGCTGCCCTCAAGATACATATCAGCAGGCCATGTGAGTCTTTTGTCATTCTCTACTACAGCAGCATGGCTTACGCCTGAATCAAACCATACATCCAATATGTCCATCTCTTTTGAAAATGATGTTTTCCCGCATCCCTTGCATTTATATCCTGAAGGAAGAAACTCTGACGCTTTTTTTATGAACCATATATCAGCTCCGTTCTTTTCAACATCTTTTATTATTCCTTCAAGAACACTACTGTCTTTTACAAAACTCCCGCACTCATTACATCTTATGATAGTGATAGGAACACCCCACGAGCGCTGTCTTGAGATACACCAGTCAGGCCTGTTAAGAACCATATTGTAGATTCTATCCCTGCCCCACTTTGGAACCCAGTTCACCTTATCAATCTCTGCAAGAGATTTTTCTCTGAGCTGATTATTAGAGAGAGATATAAACCACTGCTCTGTTGCGCGGAATATCACAGGCCTTTTGCATCTCCAGCAATGGGGATATGAATGTCCTACCTTTTCTTCTTTTATTAATGCGTTATTGTTTTTTAGCGTCTCGATTATTGCAGCATTTGCCTTGAATACAAACTGCCCCTGAAATTCACCTGCCTCTTTTGTGAATTTACCGTTGTCATCAACAGGCGCAAATATATCAAGTTTGTATTTTAGTCCTACTGCATAGTCATCCTCGCCGTGTCCCGGCGCTATATGAACAATTCCTGTCCCTTCTTCAAGAGATACGAAATCAGCAAGCACAGTCCTTGATTTTCTCTTAATGAATGGATGATGTGCATTCATATTTTCAAGATCCTTCCCTAAGACTGATGCAAGGATATTTCCTTCAAGACCAATTCTCTCTTTTAATTCATTCATCCTTCCTTCGGCAACAATATAAATCTCATTGTTATGTTTTACTGCAGCATATTTGAGTTCCGGATGGAATGCGAGTGCAAGATTTGCAGGCAGAGTCCACGGGGTTGTTGTCCAGATGATTACAAAAACATCTTTTCCTTTAAGAATAGGAATATATTTTTTCAGGTCATTCTCGTCTATCCTGAATTTAACAAACACTGACGGAGATTCTTTATCAGCGTATTCGACCTCAGCCTCTGCAAGTGCGGTAACGCATGAAGGACACCAGTGAACAGGCTTCTTGCCTTTATATACAGAACCGTTTTTTACGAATTCTACAAATTCTTTTACTATCGCCCCTTCATATCCATATGACATAGTAAGATAAGGCGTCTGCCAGTCTCCGAATACACCGAGCCTTTTGAATTCATCTCTTTGTATATCAACAAACTTTGCTGCGTATTCCTTGCAGAGTTTTCTTTTTTCAAGGATGTCTACCTTATCTTTTTTTTCTCCAAGATTTTTGTCTACCTGAAGTTCGATAGGCAGTCCGTGGCAGTCCCATCCAGGAACATAAGGCGAATAAAATCCCTGCATTGATTTGAATTTTATAATTATATCCTTGAGTATCTTGTTGAGTGCATGCCCGATATGGATGTTCCCGTTAGCATAAGGCGGACCATCATGCAGTATGTAGGAATCTCTGCCTTCATGTTTATCCTGAATCTTCTGATATATGCTGTTATCCTCCCAGAACTTCAGCATCTCGGGCTCCTTCTGTGTGAGGTTAGCCTTCATGGGGAAACCCGTTTTAGGCAGATTCAGTGTGTCTTTGTAGTCCTTCTTTTCCGTCATTTATCTTCTGTCTTCTCCTTCTTGTGAGCTTCTCTCTCAGTTATTATCTTTTGCGCCATATGTGAAGGAACTTCTTCATAATGTGAAAACTCCATCGAATACATTCCTCTTCCTGATGTGAAACTGTGAAGCTGGTTAGCATAAGTCAGCATCTCTGACATTGGAACAAGTGCGCTTATCTTCTGGTTCTTGCTCTGAGGCTCTACACCCTGAACCTTTCCTCTCTTTGAGTTAAGGTCTCCTATTACTGCGCCAAGCGCCTCATCAGGAGTTGTAACCTCTACTTTCATTATCGGCTCAAGCAGAATCGGTTTTGCATCCTCAACAGCTTTTTTAATAGCCATCGAGCCCGCGATCTTGAATGCCATTTCTGAAGAGTCAACTGTATGATATGAGCCGTCATAAAGTGTTACCCTGATATCAACCATCGGATAACCTGCAATTATTCCCTCATGCATTGCATCAACAATGCCTTTCTCAACAGCAGGGATATATTGCCTCGGGATAGATCCGCCGACAACCTTATCAACAAATTCAAAACCTTTGCTTCTTGCAAGAGGCTCGATCATTATATGGCAGTCTCCATACTGACCTCTCCCTCCTGACTGCTTTTTGTATCTTCCCTGAGCCTTTGCTGCAGCCTTTATTGTTTCTCTGTAAGGGATCTTAGGCGTCTTCATCATAACTTCTGCACCGAATTTTCTCTTTAATCTCTCTAAGGCAACTTCAAGATGAACCTGCCCCATTCCAGAGAGTATCATTTCTTTTGTCTCTTCGTCCCTGTGAAACTTTATTGTCGGGTCTTCTTCAAGAATCCTGTGAAGACCAACGCTCACCTTTTCCTCATCCCCCTTTACCTTTGTAGCTATTGCATATGAGATTATCGGTTCGGCAAATTTAACTTTATCGAATACTATTGGATGCGCTTTCTCGCAGAGCGTATCGCCAGTATTTGTCTCTTTTAATTTTGTGAGAACGCCTAACTCTCCGGGACCAAGCTGTGCTGCCGGTATCTGTTTTTTGCCGAGAAGGTAGGAAACATGTCCTATTCTTTCTTCAGTATCTGAATTTGCATTATGCACAGTTGAGTCAGCTCTTAATATACCTGAATAAATCCTGAACAGCGAGAGCTTGCCTGCATAAGGGTCTGCTATTGTCTTGAACACATATGCTGAGAAGGGTTCTTTTGGATCAGGCTTTCTCTGAACTTGCTCGCCGGTTTTAGGATTCTTTCCCTTTATTGGAAAAACCTTCACAAGGTCATCAGGTGATGGAAGACAGAGTATTATTGTATCAAGCAGCTGAGGAATGCCGATATTTTTTGTAGCTGACCCGCAGACCACAGGTATAAATTTCTTTGATAACGCGCCTTCCTTTATTCCCTTCAAGATTTCTTCGTGTGTCAATTCATTGCCTTCAAGATATTTCTCCAAAAGCGCATCATCTGACTCTGCAATTTTCTCTATTAGCTTTTTTCTGTATTCCTGTAACAGTGAAGCCATGTCAGCAGGCATCTCAGATTCAACTGCCTTGCCATTATTGAATTTATATGCCTTCATATTAACGAGGTCTATTATTCCTGTGAAATTGTCACCTGCTCCTATTGGTATCTGGAGGGCTAATCCTTCTGTTGCAAATGACTGGCTGAGTTCATCAAGCGCCACATGAAAATTGGCTGCTTCCTTGTCCATCTTGCTTATAAAAACAATTCTCGGTATTTCATATTCACATGCATATCTCCAGATTTTCTCTGTCTCGCCTTTTACACCTGAGATAGCGCTGACTATTACAACCGCACCGTCAACAGCCTTGAGGCAGCCTCTAACATCTTCAATAAAATTTATGAATCCTGGAGTGTCAATAACATTCACCCTGTAACCATTCCAGTTACAAAACCCAAGAGCAGAAATGATAGTTATCTTTCTCGCAATTTCTTCCGGCTCACAATCTGTTGTAGTATTGCCTTCCTCGATAGTGCCAAGTCTATCTACTGATCCTGAATCAAAAAGCATTGCCTCGACAAGCGAAGTTTTACCCGCGCCTCCATGTGCAATTACAGCAACATTGCGAATCTTGTCGACTTCAAAATTAGCCATAAGACACCCTCCCTCGTTTTATAGAACTCTTAGTATTCAACTAAAATTCAAACGAATAAAAGTTTGAGGCTGATCAGCTAGCTTTCAATCATTAAGTATTTCTTCTATTACAGGTCTTGATTCAGTCTTTTTTTCTGCCTTCATACTCCAGAGTTTTATTACAATGAAAGAAAGCAGAAAAGCCCCGAATCCGAATATAGCTGAAACCAGATCAGAATTCATATCGCTCATTTTTGGGCTGACAACATCCTTGCCTATTATTGCGCCTGCTATGAGTGCGATTGCAGGGAGGCCGTAAACAATAATAGAGCCGCCAAGATACGTATAGCTGTTTATGACAACCCTGACCTTCTGCCCTATAGATGCATTCACTTTGTTTACTGCATCTATCTCCATAGTCTGTGCATCAGGTTTGCATGTGCCTGCAGTACAGCCCTCGCAGATGCTTTTTTTTGGAACCGAGACCTTGGCTAAAACACCATCTATGCTTTTTACTATGCCAATCTCTTCCATAATTGTAGAATTTTACCATACTGGGTTTTGAAAAGTCTTGATTTTACAATAGCCCTAAACTACCTTATTTTTATACGAAAAACACGCTCTATTCCGGCAAAATCCTTAATAATATTAATATCGCTGAAACCTGCCTGCTTTGCAATCTTTGCAATATCGTCAGCCTGTCCCATGCCGATCTCAAGAAAAACACAGCCATTATCCGAAAGATATTTCCCTGCATCTGAAATTATTTTTCTGTAGAATTCCATACCGTCTTCTCCACCATCAAGCGCTGTATGAGGTTCCCAATCTTTGATTTCCTGCTGGAGAGAATCAATATCATTTTTTTTAATATAAGGTGGATTAGAGACTATCAGATCAAAAGGCGTAAATTGTCTGGCTGGTTCATACAATGAGCCTGAAAAAAAAGATATATTTTTAATGTTATTAATCTTTGCATTTTCTACTGCATATTCAAGAGCCCTGTCTGATATGTCTGTGCCAAATACCTTTGAATAAGGAAAATTTTTTGCTATTGCAAAAGCAAGGCACCCTGAGCCTGTGCAAAGGTCAAGGATTTTCACTTCAGCCTCAGAAGGTAAAATTTTAATAACTTCTTCTGCTATAATCTCTGTCTCGGGCCTTGGAATAAGAACACCTTTACCTACTTTTATTTTAAGTCCGAAAAAATCAACATGGCCCAGTATGTATTGTATTGGCTCTCTTCTTATACGTCTTTGAACAAGTGAATCTATAAATCCAGATGTCTCATATGTAATCTCTATATCTTTCGCATAAAGCGTATGTTTGTCTATCTGAAGCGTCTCTGTTATTAACAGCACAGCCTCTTTTGCAGAATCCTCGATGCCTTTAGATTCAAGGAGAGTAGAAACCTCTTTTATTTTTTCGATCACATTCATAGATTATCCGTCTGATTCATTTCGTGTCCATAATATCACAAAATCTAAAAACCGTAAAATCTGAATACTTAATCAACGCGATTTTTTCTTTAAAAAGTCTTTTGGATGTGATACTGTTTTAGCAGTTTTAGGGAAATACGACAGTTCGTATACTAATTGCTAGAACATGTATTATAAGGGACTGAACAATGAGCTTAATTAATAAGATATCCAGAAATATTAAATTTCTGAAAAACCTCTACAGAAACAGAGATACTATTCGTTCTCTATTGAAATCAGATAATTTTCGTTTTATTAGATTTGCAGCTCCAGGTCATTTTTATTCTCCTATACCTGACTTTCAAGAAATTTGTTCAAAATCAAGATATATTTTTGACAGATCAGCAACAAGCATAGAATCACTAAAGATTAACGCTGATTCACAGATTCAACTCATAGAGAGCGTCTCTGCGCTATATAAGGAAATGCCATTCCCCGACACTAAATCAGAAGAATATCGTTACTATCTTGACAATCCATTTTTTAGCTACGGTGATGGTATCATCTTGTATTTTTTTTTGAGGCACTTTAGTCCAAAGCGCATAATTGAGGTTGGATCTGGATTTTCCTCATCTGAAATGCTCGACATAAATGACTTGTTTCTTCATAAAAAAGTTGATTTTACATTTATTGAACCGTTTCCAGACCGATTATTCACTTTACTTTCAGAAGAAGACAGAGGGAAAGTCAGGGTAGAAGTAAAACAAATCCAAGAAGTTGAATTGAATATCTTCAGCTCGCTCGAAGCAGATGATATCCTATTCATCGATTCGAGTCATGTAACAAAAATCAATAGTGATGTCCTGCATATTCTTTTTCATATCCTTCCTCAACTTAAAAAGGGCGTGCTGATACATTTTCACGATGTCCTATGGCCATTTGAGTATCCAAAGAATTGGCTAGAAGATGGACGAGCATGGAATGAAGCATATATTCTACGGGCTTTTTTGCAGTATAATCAGGCCTTTGAAATTCTGTATTTCAATTCCTACATGGCGTTACATCATACTGACGTTTTAGAAAAGTCCATGCCGCGCATACTGAATACGCCTAGTTCAAAGTTAACGCCCGGAAATACAAGCTTGTGGATAAGAAAGGTGCTCTAACAAGTCGCTGTACTGGACAGTAATTTCATCACACTCCGTAGTCGTATAATGTTCAAAATATACGACTACAAACAAAAACTTTAAATTTATAATCTTTACAGTTCTTTCAGCTTTTCTGTCTGATAATAGATGATCAGTCCTTCGACTATTTCGTCAAGGTTTCCCTCAAGAATATTTTCAAGCTTGTGAAGCGTAAGCCCTATTCTGTGGTCTGTCACCCTGTTTTGCGGGAAATTATATGTTCTTATTCTTTCGCTTCTGTCTCCAGTGCCGACCTGCGTTTTTCTATCAGCAGCGCGCTCTTTATCTTTTTTCTCTATCTCAAGTTCAAGCAGTCTTGAGCGCAGAACCTTCATCGCTTTTCCCCTGTTTTTCAACTGAGACCTCTCATCCTGACACTGTACAACAAGACCTGTAGGCACATGGGTGATCCTGACTGCTGAATAGGTAGTATTAACGCTCTGTCCTCCTGCGCCTGATGAGCAGAATGTATCAATCCTGAGATCTTTTTCTTCTATCCTTATATCAACATCTTCGGCTTCAGGCAAAACTGCAACTGTTGCAGCTGATGTGTGAATTCTTCCTGATGTTTCTGTTTGTGGGACTCTTTGTACGCGATGCACTCCGCTTTCATACTTTAACTTGCTGTAAACATCTTTACCATCTATTGATGCTACAATCTCCTTGAGTCCTCCAAGTCCTGTTGGACTCGAATCAATTATCTCAACTTTCCATTTCTTTGACTCAGCATATCTTGAATACATCCTGAACAGGTTACCAGCAAACAATGCTGCCTCGTCTCCGCCTGTTCCTGCTCTTATTTCCAGAATTACGCTCTTCTCGTCCCTGGAATCTTTTGGAATAAGCATTATCTTGAGATCTTCCTCAATCTTCGGCTTTCTGTCTCTGAGTTCATTTATCTCTGTCTTAGCAAGCTCTACCATCTCACTGTCTTCGCTTTTAATCATCTCTTCTGCTTCTTCTATATCAGAGATGAGTTTCATATATTCGTCTATCTTTGTAACAATAGGCTGGAGCTCTGACTGTTCCCTGGAACATTTCTGATATTCATAAGGTATTGCAAGGATCTTAGGATCCATCAGAAAATTATTAAGCTTTTCGTATCTTTCTTTTATTGCATGGAGTTTATCAAGCATCTTTCTCTCCTGTTTAAAGCACTTCTTTTAAAGCCCTGACAGCAACTTCTATTTGCTTGTCGTCAGGCTCGCTCGTTGTCAGCCTCTGAAGCATAAGGCCGGGCATGATCATTATTTTCATAAAAAAATTCTCTTTTAATTTTGAAGACAGCTTAAGCATCTCATATGAAAGTCCTGCAACTAGAGGGATAAGCAAAAGCCTTGAACCGAATTTATAAAGGAATGACCATTCCTGCGGTATAAAGGAAAAGATAAAAATACTTATCACCATTACGATAAGAAGAAAACTTGTACCGCATCTTGCATGATGAATGCTGTATTTTTTGATATTTTCTATCGTAAGACTCTCACCTGCTTCATATGCATGGATAACTTTATGTTCTGCTCCGTGATATTCGAATATTCTTTTCATATCCTTCCAAAATCCTATTGACACAACATATATAAGAAACACAAAGACTCTTATAATCCCGTCAACAATATTAAACATGAACGAACTGTCTGAGACAGAGGAATATGCAATGCCAACCAGTTTTGTTGCATACAAAGGGAGCAGCAGAAAGAGCAGGATTGCAAGGATAAAAGCAAAGCCCATTGTGCCGGCCATTGCCAGAGGAGTAAGTTTTCCCTCGGCTTCATCATATGCCTTGTTTGCAGAAAATTCTATTGCTTTTACCCCAAGAAATAATGCGTAAAAAAGCGCTATGAATCCTCTCACCAGAGGCATCTTAAAAGGCTTTGAAAGTTCTGAGAGTTCTTCAGTTTTTACATGGATATTGCCTTTGGTATCTCTCACTGCAACACCCCATTTTTCAGGCGCCCTCATCATAACACCTTCAATTACTGCCTGTCCGCCTACATTTTTCATTAAAAACCTTCTTGTAGTATTTTTTTATTAAAGAGGGGATACACACTAATATCTTTCCAAATAAAAAAGCCGTTAGTCACACTTAAAGCAACTAACGACTTTAATCTTTTGGATATCTACTTATTGCTTGTCTTTGCGTATTTTTTCTTAAACTTTTCTACTCTGCCCTCTGCATCCATTATCTTTTGCTTCCCTGTGAAAAACGGATGGCATACTGAGCATATATCAACATGTATCTTCGGCATAGTTGATCTAGTAGTAAAAGTCTCGCCGCAGGCACAGATTACTGTTGCTTCTTTGTACTTTGGATGAATACCTTCCTTCAACTTTTTCCTCCCAAATGAAATTTATATATTATAAATAATTCCAGATAACTTTAGCAATCTCTGATTTTTCCCTTAAAATCCCTTTGATCAAGACTCGACAAACTTTTTTATTAAGTTCGAATCCGTATCAGAAATATCCACAAACTTAACTCCAACACCGACGTGTGGTTCAACATGCTGTGCCTTGACCATCGCTTTTATATTGTGGTTATCTATCTTAAAGCTTATCTCAAAAATAGCGCCTTCTATAACATCCGCCTGCGTATATATATACATTCCCTCCGAGCTGATATCAAGCGCCTCTGCCTTTATTATATTTTTGATTATTACTTCCTTTTCGATAAGAGTGCGTTTTTTTCTCAGGTCAATATCTTTTTTCATTTTTGTTCCTGTTTCACAACTCCTGTTCCATTCAGCTTCTCAATAAAGCCAGTATTGAATTCGCCTCTTGTAAAATCAGGATGTGAAAAAACTTTTTTGTGAAAAGGCACTGTTGTTTTTATGCCCTCTATTATAAATTCGTCAAGCGCCCGCCTCATTCTCATTATAGCCTCTTCCCTACAGCTTGCGTGAACCACCAGCTTTGCTATCAGTGAATCATACTGGGACGGAACTGTCCATCCGCAATAAGCGGCTGTATCTACTCTAACGCCCGGGCCTCCAGGCAATGAAAGCATTGTTATTTTCCCGGGAGAAGGAATAAATTTTTCAGGATCTTCTGCGTTTATCCTGCATTCTATAGCATGCCCTGTCATCTTTATGTTGCTCTGTTTATAATCAAGAGGCAGCCCTGCTGCAAGCTTTATCTGTTCTTTTATCAGATCAATACCGCAGACCATCTCTGTTACAGGGTGTTCGACCTGAACCCTTGTATTGATCTCGATAAAATACATATTACCTTCAGTGTCAACTATAAATTCAATTGTCCCAATATTTCTGTATTTGAGAGCCCTGGCAGCTTTAACAGCATATTCACCTATGTCCTTTCTGAATTTTTCTGTTGAAATCGGTGACGGAGATTCCTCAACCAGCTTCTGATGCCTTCTTTGTATTGAACAGTCTCTTTCGCCAAAGTGAAGAACATTGCCTTTATTATCCGCAGCTATCTGAACCTCAACATGTCTGAGTTCAGGTATATATTTTTCAACATAAAGCTCTCCATTGCCAAATGCAGCAAGAGCTTCTCTCTGTGCCATAAAAAATAAATTGTCAAGCTCGCCTTCCTCTTTCACAATCCTCATTCCCCTTCCGCCTCCGCCGGCTGAAGCCTTTATGATCACAGGGAACCCGATATTTTTTGCAACCTCCATTGCTTCTTCTTCTGAGATAACCGGTCCGTCGCTTCCAGGCACAACAGGGATCCCGCGTTTCTTCATTATCTGTCTTGCCTTAGCCTTGTCTCCGCCGGTTCTGATATTTTCAGCAGTAGGGCCGACGAATGTTATGCCTGAGGTTGCACATGCCTCTGCAAAATGATAATTCTCTGACAAAAATCCATAACCTGGATGTACTGCTTCAGCATCAGTTATCTCTGCTGCGCTCAGTATCGCTGGGATATTCAGATAGCTTTGTGTTGGATTTGCAGGTCCAATGCAGACAGCCTCATCAGCAATCTTTACATGCAGAGAATCTTTTTCCACTTCAGAATAAACAGCAACTGTCCTTATGCCTAGTTCTTTGCAAGCGCGTATTACCCTTACTGCAATCTCGCCTCTATTTGCTATAAGAATTTTTTTAAATAAATCCATTTTATATGTGCTCGCTTTCTATTGTGAATATGTGGATTCAGGCTCGATGAGAAAGAGAGGCTCTCCGTATTCAACAGAATGTCCGTTTTCAACGAGAATTCTCATCAGAACGCCGTCAGCATCGGACTCAATCTCATTCATAAGCTTCATTGCTTCTATAATGCAGAGCACCTGGCCTTTTTTGACTTTTGCTCCTGCCTCGACAAAAGGCGCTGCCTCAGGGGATGAAGATCTGTAAAATGTTCCTACAATAGGCGAGGTTACTGTTACCAGTCTCTGCGTATCTTCTTCCTTGGGAAGCAAAGATCTTTCCTGATGTGAAATCTGAGGCTTTGTCAGTTCAATAGAGGATAATAATTTTTCTCTTTTTACTTTGACCTTAGTTCCGTCTTTTTCTACCTGCAATTCCGTAATATCAGTATCTTTAAGCAGCTCTATTATTTCCTTTAAATCATCAAGCTCCATATTCCCTCCTGATAAATAGTCCTTACTGCAATAATTATTTTACTCTCTCAATATACTCAGACGTTCTAGTATCTATTTTAATTACATCGCCTTCATTTATATGAAAAGGCACTCTTACCACCGTGCCTGTTTCAAGTGTTGCGGGTTTTCCGCCTCCTGATGCTGTATCTCCTTTAAAGCCCACAGGATCGGTCTGCATAACCTTTAATTCAACAAAGGTAGGAATATCCACGCTTATAGGTTCACCCTTATGATAGAGTATCTTTACATTGGTATTTTCTTTAAGAAATTTTTTTATATCACCAAGATTTTCCTCTGATAAAGGAACCTGTTCGTATGTCTCCGCATCCATAAAATAATACACATTATCCTGAACATACAAATATTGCATGTTCTTTTCTTCAAGAGAAGGAGGTGGAAGTTTTTCGCCTGACCTGAAAGTCTCTTCAAGCACAGCTCCTGTCTTGATATTTCTCATCTTTGTTCTGATTATAGCGCCCCCGCGTCCCATCTTTACATGCTGGAAGTCCACTATCTCGCAAGGTTCCCCCTTGTATTCAACTTTTAATCCTTTTCTAAAATCACTCGTCGAAATCAATTACATCCTCCGTCAAAATATTATTAATCAAACCATCTTCAATTCTTTAGGCAGTTTTGTAAGCACTTCAGCGTCCTTCTTTTTTACAAGCACCATATCCTCAATCCTGACTCCATATGATCCCGGCAGATAGATGCCAGGCTCTATCGTAAAAACCATGTTTTCTTTTATCACACCTTTGCCCAGTCGTGATATCCACGGCAGCTCATGAAACTGGATTCCTACTCCATGTCCTGTGCCGTGTCCAAAAAATTCTCCATATCCGGCTTTTTTTATAACATCTCTTGCAAAGTTGTCAATCGTTCTGCAGCTTATTCCATGTTTCACTTTAGCTATAGCCTTTTTATTTGCCTCCAGCACCACATTGTAAATCTTTTGCTGTTTTGCGGTATCTTTCCCCTTTACAAGCAGTGTCCTTGTCATATCAGAACAATATCCTCCTGCCTCAGCGCCCCAGTCAATAACAACAATATCTCCTGCTTCCAGCTTTTTCTCTGTAGGCCTCATATGAGGCATGGATGCATTTTTCCCTGAAGACAGTATTATATCAAATGGCATATGTTTACTTCCTGTTTTTTTAAGGTTTTTTTCAAGAATTCCTGCAATACAAATTTCGGTTCTGCCTTGCTTTATATAAGGCAGTGTTTCCAAAAATCCGGATTCAGCGCGATGCACTGCCTCTTTGATCAGCCGAATCTCTTCATCATCTTTAATCGCTCTTATTCTCTCGATTATATTTTTGAAAGGCTTTAGTTTAATTCTTTTCTCTATATCTTTGAAAAAAGCATACGACACGGACGATTCGATCCCGATTTTTTTCAGACAGAGTTTTCTTGTGATTTTCGATACAGATTCAGGCCAGTTTTTCTTAACTGTAAAAACATCAAATTTTTTTAATTCAGCCTCTGCCTGTTCTTTATATCTGAAATCAGTCAGGAATATATTCTTCTTCTTTGTAATCAGAACAGACCCCGATGAACCTGTAAAGCCTGTCAAGTATCTTACATTACTCTTATCGAAAATTAAAAATCCATCTGCGCTTTTAAGAGTTTTTCTAACCTGTTTAATCCTGCTCTCAAAGTGAGAAGACATATATGTGGTATCTGGTTTATAGTTCATAAAATAAATGCTATCTCTGGATGAGATTCTTTGATGCCCTAAGGGCCATGAGGTAACTGTCAACGCCAAGACCGCTTATCTGTCCTGTTGAAACTCCTGCAATGTAAGATTTTTGCCTAAAGTCTTCGCGTTTGTAGATATTAGAAATATGCACTTCAATCACAGGCTTGTCTACTGCTGCAATAGCATCTCTTATTGCCACGCTTGTATGTGTATATGCTGCAGGATTTATAATAAGCACGTCAAAATCTTTTTTCTGGATTGTATCTATTATCTCTGCTTCGCTGTTTGACTGGGCTATCGATATTTTCAAGCCGAGCTCAGATGCAAGCAAATTGAGTTTATTATTAATATCCTCAAGTGTCTGCATGCCATATATATTTTTTTCGCGCTTGCCAAGAAGATTAAGATTCGGTCCGTGTATTACAAGGACATTCACGACAGCCTCCAATTAAAGCAATTTCGATATTCGTATAATATCAATTTAATTATATAAACTCAACAGCTTCCTGTCTTGAAAACCTTTGTTTTTTAGAGTTTCAAGAGCGTGAGTCCTGACTCAGGATCGAATTCCCTTACAGCATTAACTCCGTCGATCTCAATAATTACCGCCTCGAGCACAAGAAATGTCTCTGATTTTTCTCTCAGACACCCGACCTTAACCATATCTTTTTTCCCGAATGCTCCGTGCAGATGCACCTTAGGCTCATTATCCTGGCAGAAGATCGTGCCAAAGCCTACGACTTCGTGAACCTCACGAAGATTTTTCCACACAGGAACAGGAGGCACAACATCCTTATCAGGTCCTACAACAATCCCTCCTTCTCTCATTCCTCCGACTATGTAAACAACTCCTGACTTTATGTTCTCTTTCTTAGAAATGTTCACGATATTCCCAAGAACATCCTCATGATCTTCGAATCTTGCAATTACAACTCGTCCTGTTTTCCCTATCTGATATTTCATAATTCTCCTTTTTTAGATGCAGCGGTATTTTCGATATTTTATATCAACCTCAAAAAATAATTCTTCATATTTATTGACAAAGCCTCGCTCATTTTATAGCATATTGAAACTCTAAAAAAGCTCGTTTTAAAGGAGGCGTATGAGCAGATATAACGAAAAATTCAAAAAAAGCATCTCAGATCCTGAAAGTTTTTGGGCTGAGGCAGCAGATAAAATACATTGGTACAAAAAATGGGACAAGGTGCTTGATGATTCTGCTGAGCCTCTATATAAATGGTTTCCAGGCGCTGAGATGAACACGTGCTACAATGCACTCGACCGCCATGTCGAAAATGGACGTGCAGATCAGACAGCTCTTATTTATGACAGTCCTGTAACAAAACAAACCCAAAAATTCACATATAAAGAACTCCTGAAGGAAGTATCTCTGTTTGCAGGCGCACTATCAAGCCTTGGCGTTTCAAAAGGCGATACAGTAATTATTTATATGCCTATGATTCCTCAGGCTGTTATTTCTATTCTGGCATGCGCAAGGCTCGGTGCTGTACATTCCGTAGTCTTTGGAGGGTTTGCTCCTCATGAGCTTGCAATAAGAATAGACGACGCAAAACCAAAGGTTATCGTATCAGCATCTGGAGCAATAGAAATATCAAGATTGATAGAATACAAACCAATGATTGACAAGGCGATCGAGCTTTCAAAGCATAAGCCTGGAAAATGCGTAATATACCAAAGACCTGAGATTAAAGATAAGATGAAGGTCAATTTCATTAATGACCGAGATCTTGACTGGGATGAAATACTATTATCTGCTAAGCCTGCAGACTGTGTGTCTGTCAAAGCTACTGATCCTCTTTATATCCTTTATACTTCAGGCACAACAGGCATTCCAAAGGGTGTTGTACGCGATAATGGCGGGCATGCTGTTGCTCTTGCATGGAGCATGGAAAATATTTATGACGTAAAGCCGGGAGAAGTATTCTGGGCTGCATCCGATGTGGGATGGGTGGTAGGACATTCATATATTGTCTATGGCCCGCTTCTGCACGGCTGTACAACAATTCTTTATGAAGGAAAATCCGTAGGCACTCCTGATCCTGGAGCTTTCTGGAGAGTAATATCAGAGCACGGAGTAAAGGCATTATTTACTGCTCCGACTGCTTTCAGGGCGATAAAAAAAGAAGACCCTGACGGAGCATATACCAAAAAATATGATCTTTCAAATTTCAGATATCTCTTCTTGGCAGGAGAAAGACTCGACCCGGACACCTATAATTGGGCAAAGAACCTGCTTAATAAACCCGTTATTGATCACTGGTGGCAGACGGAAACAGGCTGGCCTATTACAGCAAATTGCATTGGAATAGAGCAGATGCCTGTAAAGCCCGGTTCATCCACAAAACCAGTGCCGGGATATGATGTGAGAGTTCTGGATACTGAAGGTAAAGAAGTACCTAATGGCACTGAAGGTGTCATTGCCATAAAACTTCCACTTCCTCCCGGAACACTCCCTACGCTCTGGAACGCTGACGACAGATTTATCAAATCCTATCTCAATGTGTTTAAGGGATATTATTTTACAAGTGACGGAGGATTCATAGACAAAGACGGGTATGTATTCGTAATGGGAAGAGTCGATGATGTTATAAATGTTGCAGGTCACAGACTCTCAACAGGCGAGATGGAAGAAGTTGTATCAACACATCCACACATTGCTGAGTGCGCTGTAATCGGAGCCGCCGACTCTCTAAAAGGGCAACTGCCTGTCGGATTGGTTGTTCTTAAATTAGGCGTTGACGCAGCCTCTGAAACGATAAAATCAGATCTTATAAAAATGGTGCGAGAGGAGATAGGCCCCATCGCCTGTTTTAAAAATGTTGCGGTAGTAAACAGACTTCCCAAGACGCGGTCAGGGAAAATATTAAGAGGCACGATGAGAAAAATAGCTGATGGTGAAGAATATACTATGCCATCGACCATAGACGATCCTGCTGTTTTAAAAGAGATCGAGACAGCTCTTAATGAAATTGGATATCCTTCTGCATAAGCAAAATTTGGAATTTAGAAATTGATTGTTGAAATGCCTTAGCAAGAAGCAGTGAGCTAGTACAACCGTCCCTTCTTTTGCCCCAAATATTCACTTTTAATCATTTTTTTTAATCTAAGCAGCTCTGATATACATACTTTTTGTTGCTCCAAAATAAATACCCGCATTCCTCAGATTCAAAATGATATATAAGCTCGATTGCATCAATTTTTCTTTTATATTTTAATACGTTAAGCAGAGCAACCTGAGAAGTCATAAGTGGCGTAAAATACTCTCTGACTACTTTTTTCTGCTTAATACTTACTATTACAAAAAAACTGCTATATTTTGGATTAGAAAGATTGTCATATTTACCAACAAATGCTAAATCAGCTATACCATCATTATTAAAATCTCCCCGCAATACAAATGTACAACCACTTTCTAAGAATGCCTCTTTATCTTCAGGATCTGCAAAATCTTCAAGTGACATAAGTCGAGGATTTTTTAATTCCGGTAATAATTTTGTTAGAAACTCTTTAGTTAATGTGATCGGCTTATCTCCAGGGATAACTATTGATGGGATTGAGTCCATTTCAATAAAGACTTTTTTCTCTAATGCAGTTACAGATTCTCCAAAAAATATTTCTATAAAAACAAATATAATAATTATTATTAGAATTCTGACTCTCATACATATCTCCTTATTTAAATATAAATACGTCAATGAATGTTAAATGGGACGGTTCTATTTTTATCATCCTCTTTCTTATGCCTTCCTTTTGGACTAATCACAGCTTATCTCTTCTTGCCTCTATATGATGAGAATTTATTATTTTCTGAAGGGTTTGTCAAATAATTAAAGCTGGTGTTAAAAATAAAAAGCCTGTCTTTTTAAAAAAACAGGCTTTAAAAAATATATTTATTAGTACTGTTAGCTCTTTTTCTGTTCTTTTTCCTTTTCTTTCTCTTTAGCTTTTACCTTTTCCTTCTTTTCGTGTTTTACTTTTTTCACAGGCTGATAGTCTATAAATTCAAGCACTGCCATAGGCGCAGCATCTTTAACCCTGTCTCTTGTCTTTACTATCCTTAGATAACCGCCGTTTCTGTCAGCAAATCTTTTTGCAATATCATCGAAGAGTTTTGATACAACTTTTCTGTTTGGTATGTATGAAAGCACAACGCGCTTTGAATGAAGATCGCCTTTTTTTGCCATTGTTACAAGCTTCTCTGCTGTGCCTTTTACTGCCTTTGCTTTTACAATAGTTGTCTCTATTCTCTGGTGCTCAAAAAGAGATGTTATCACTCCTTTTAGGAGCGCCTTCCTCTGATTTGCCGTTCTACCAAATAGCCTTCCATTAACTCTGTGACGCATCTTGTTCCACTCCTTTGCCCCTTGAAGCTATCAGTTTATTGACAGCTTCCTGATCCAATCTCATTCCAAGAGAAAGCCCCATTGTGTGAAGTATTTCTTTTATCTCATTCAGTGATTTACGTCCGAAGTTCTTTGTCTTGAGCATCTCAGGTTCTGTTTTCTGGACAAGTTCTAAAATTGTCTTTATATCTGCGTTCTTCAGGCAATTGTACGAGCGAACAGACAGTTCAAGCTCATTAACGCTTTTAAGAAGATTTGGATTGAGAGCTGATCCCTCGCTCATAACAACAGCGCTGCTGATTTTATCGAGTTCAGACTCCTCATAATCCTCTTCAAAAATAAAGTGCTCCATATGTTCGATCATAACTAAAGCTGCCTGGGATATTGCCTTTTCAGGCGTCATACTTCCATCTGTCCATATCTCCATAACAAGTTTATCGTAGTCTGTTGATCTGCCGACTCTTGCTTTTTCAACCCAGAAATTAACTTTTTTTATCGGACTGAATACAGAGTCAACCGCTATCATGTCTATAGGAAGATCTTCTTCTTTATTCAATTCTGAAGGCACATAACCTCTGCCTTTTTTAATATACATCTCAGCCTCGAAAACAGCACCTTTATCCAGTGTTGCAAGAAGCTGATCAGGATTTAGTATTTCTACATCCGCATCTACGCGTATATCGTTTCCCTTTACTTCACCGGGGCCTTTTACCTTAATCGTAGCCAGTTTTTTGCCGTCTGAATGCATCTTTAACCTGAGTTTCTTTATGTTCAAAATAACATCCATTACATCTTCTTTAATGCCGGTTAGCGATGAGAATTCATGTAATGCTCCCGGTATCTTTACTGAAGTTACTGCAGAACCCTCCAGGGATGAGATCAAAACTCTTCTAAGTGAATTCCCTAGTGTAGTAGCAAATCCTCTATCAAGCGGTTCTGCAATCAGTTTACCGTAAGTTTCTGTTAATGTATCTTCCTCAAACTGCATCTTTTCAGGTAACTGAAAGCCCTTTTTCTTTAAATCCATGTCTAAGGCCTCCTACGCCCTTGTATTTTTTTTATTTTGAATAAAACTCAACGATCAACTGTTCTTCTATTGGCAGCTGCATCTCGTCTCTGGAAGGAATATGCAATATCTTGCCTTTATAGTTCTTGGCGTCAATCTGAATCCAGGCAGGAAGTCCTTTATGCTCAAGCTTTGATATATTTTCTGATATGCTCTTTATCTCCCTGCTTGCTTCTTTAACCTCTACTGAATCTCCTATCTTTACAAGGTAGGAAGGAATATTCGTTCTTTTCCCGTTAACACTAAAATGTCCGTGAGATATGTACTGTCTGGCTTCTCTCCTGTTAACAGCAAAACCCATTCTGAAAATTACATTATCAAGACGGCGTTCAAGAAGCTGGAGAAGCACTTCACCTGTTGTTCCCCTCTGCCTTTCCGCCTCATGAAAATATCTTCTGAACTGTTTTTCCAGCACTCCATAGTTTTTCTTTGCTTTTTGTTTCTCTTTCAACTGAAGACCATAATCAGAAATTTTACTGCGGCGCTGTCCGTGCTGCCCAGGCGCGTATTTTCTTCTTTCGACCGCACATTTTTCTGTGCTGCATCTCTCGCCTTTAAGGAAGAGTTTCTCCCCCTGACGTCTGCACACTCTGCATAAAGATCCTGTATATCTTGCCACTGTTAAACTCTCCTTCTCTTCGGAGGCTTACACCCGTTATGTGGAACTGGTGTAACGTCTTTTATAAGATTAATCTCGAGCCCTGCTCCTTGCAAAGCCCTGATCGCTGATTCTCTCCCTGCTCCCGGTCCTTTCACAAAAACATCGACCTGCTTCAATCCCATGTCCATAGCTTTTTTTGCAGCAGTGTCAGCTGCAATCTGTGCAGCATAAGGAGTTCCTTTTCTAGATCCCTTAAATCCTAAGCTACCTGCTGTAGACCATGCAATAACATTTCCGCTAGAGTCTGTTATTGATACTATCGTATTATTGAAAGTCGCCTGTATGTGTGCTGAACCAGCACTTACATGTTTTTTCTCTTTTTTCCCGCCCTTTTTCCTCTGAGCCATGCGCTATACCTCTTTCTTCTTGCCCATTATGGTTTTTCTTGGCCCTCTGCGTGTGCGGGCATTTGTTTTTGTCCTCTGCCCTCTGACAGGAAGCCCCTGCTTATGTCTTACTCCTCTATAACATCCAATATCAGTAAGTCTCTTAATGTTCATTGAGTTTTCGCGTCTAAGATCACCTTCAACCTTACACTCTTTCTCAATAGAAGCTCTTATCTTTACGATGTCTTCATCTTTCAGGTCTTTAACCCTTATATCAGGATTAACGCCGGTATCTTTCAATATTTGTTTAGACAGAGATCTGCCTATGCCAAATATTCTGGTAAGTCCTATTTCAATTCGTTCGTTCTTTGGTAAATCCACTCCGGCAATTCTCGCCATGCTTCTCTCCTATCCCTGCCTTTGTTTATGTCTGGGATTTTCGCAAATTATTCTTCTTATCCCTTTTCTCTTAACAACTTTGCATTTAGCACATATAGGTTTTACTGATGATCTTACTTTCATTTATAGCTCCTGATATCTTCTATTTAAATCTATAAGTTATTCTGCCCTTTGTAAGATCATAAGGAGAAAGTTCAACTGTCACCTTATCCCCAGGCAGTATTTTTATAAAATGCATCCTCATCTTACCAGAAACATACGCCAATATTATCTGTCCTTTTTCAAGTTTCACCCGGAACATTGCGTTTGGCAGTGTCTCGACTATCGTCCCTTCAACTTCTATATTATCTTCTTTGGACATTGAACTCGAAAGTATAACACCATTGTTAAAGTTTCGTCAAGATTTTTGGCTCACCATCATCACTTATTGCTATCGTATGCTCAAAGTGCGCAGAGAGACTATTGTCTGCTGTTACAGCTGTCCATCCATCATCGAGTATTTTCACTTCATCTCTTCCGCTGTTTACCATGGGTTCAATCGCCAGAGTCATCCCGCTTCTAAGTCGTGGTCCTTGTCCAGCCATACCAAAATTAGGTATCTGCGGATCCTCGTGAAGAGCGATACCAATGCCATGACCAACAAAAGTCTTGACTACTGAAAAACCGTTTGACTCAACATGCTTCTGTATTACTGTTGATATATCGCTCACCCTGTTATTGGGAGTTGCCATGTCAATGCCAATATAAAGAGCGTCTTCTGTAATCTTAAGCAACCTATTTGCAAGGGGACTTATCTTTCCGACAGGAAGAGTTATTGCACTATCCCCATAAAAACCGTCAATTAAAACACCTAGATCCAAACTTAGTATGTCCCCCTCTTTCAATCTAAGCTCTGAGGGAATTCCATGAACAACCTGATTGTTCACAGAAGTACAAATACTTGATGGGTATCCTCTATACCCCTTAAATGCTGGAGTGCCGCCTTTTTTATATATCTTATTCTCAGCAAAAACTTCTATTTCTTTTGTTGTAATGCCTGCTCTTACAAATGATTTAAGTTCTTCAAGGACTTCAGCTACAATTCGGCACGATTTTTCGATTTTCCTTATCTCTTCCGCTGTCTTTATGATAATCATATGATAAACTTCTGCCCATACTTTTTAAAAAAGGGTCTCAAAGGCAAAATTATCCCCTTCTGCCTTTTATCCTTCCCTTTTTAAGAAATCCCTCATATGAGCGCGTAATGAGATGCGACTCTACCTGGGAAACTGTATCCAGCGCAACACCTACAACAATTAAAAGCGACGTACCGCCAAAATAGAATGGTACATTGAATTTGGTTATAAGTATTTCAGGTATGATACAGACAACAGCAAGATAAATAGCGCCTACCAGCGTAAGCCTTGAAAGAACTTTATATATATACTCCGATGTCTTTTGCCCTGGTCTTATGCCAGGAACAAATCCGCCGTATTTTTTCAAATTATCAGCTATGTCCATTGGGTTAAATACAATCGCTGTGTAAAAAAATGCAAAAAAGAAAATCATACTTACATATAAAAGCGTATAAAAAATTGTTCCTGGAGAAAGTTGTTTTGCAATTGCCTGAACCCATGGGATTGTTATAAATCCTGCAATTGTTGCAGGGAACATGATTATTGAAGACGCAAATATAGGAGGAATAACGCCTGCTGTGTTTATCTTTAAAGGCAGATGAGTGCTCTGCCCTCCATAGACTTTATTTCCCACAACCCTTTTTGCATACTGAACTGGAATTTTTCTCTGCCCTCTTTCAACAAATATGATTACGCCTACAACAGCAACCATCATTGCAACAAGGAATATCAACAAAAAGATCGATAATTCACCTGCCTGCATCAACCTAAAAGTACTGACAACTGCATTAGGAAATCTTGCAACAATACCGGCAAATATTATAAGAGAGATACCATTCCCGATTCCTCTCTCTGTTATCTGTTCACCCAACCACATTATAAAAGCTGTTCCAGATGTAAGGGTTATCATAGTAAGAAGCCTGAATGACCATCCAGGATTTTGTATAAATGCTCCATCTGCCATGCTCTCAAGGCCGATTGCAATACCGAATGACTGTATAGCGCTTATTACAACAGTTGCGTATCTTGTGTATTTAGTTATCTTCTTTCTTCCAGCCTCGCCTTCTTTTGCAAGTTTTCCGATTGCAGGGATTACTACTGTCAGGAGCTGAAAGATAATCGATGCGCTAATGTAAGGCATTATTCCTAATGCAAAGACTGTTACCCTTGATAATGCACCGCCGGAAAACATATCAAAGAACATCATGAAGCTTCCTGCCTGTTTTGTCAAAAACTCATTGAGTGCTTCGCCGTTAATGCCTGGTGTTGGGATATGACAGCCAACCCTATAGACAATCAGAAGAGCAAAGGTAAAAAGAACCCTGTTTTTTAGCTCAGGGATTTTGAATATATTTTGGAAATTTGCAAGAGCTCCCATATATCTCAGCTCTTGCCTTTGGATTTGGATTTGGCATTGCCGAGCAGTTCAGCCTTACCGCCAGCTGCTGTTATCTTTGCTGACGCTGATGCGCTAAAAACATTTGCCTTTATAGTTAAAGGCTTTGTTATCTCGCCAGTGCCAAGTATTTTTATTCCATCCTTGATATTTTTGATAATTCCTTTTTTTATAAGAACTTCTGGAGTTATTACATCAACACCCTTTATTTTCATTAAATCTCTAAGATTAACTATTGAATACTCTTTTCCAGATAAACTCGTAAATCCACGTTTTGGAAGTCTTCTCTGCAAAGGCATCTGTCCGCCTTCAAACCCAGCGCCTTTTGTTCCGCCTGAACGTGCTTTCTGTCCTTTATGTCCCTTACATGATGTCTTGCCATGACCTGAACCGATTCCACGGCCTACGCGTTTTGTTTTTTTATTGCTTCCTGCTGAGGGTTTAATATCACATATCCTCATTATTTCATTCCTCCGCCATTTGATTCATGTGATGTCTCTTCCTCGCATTTTCCCCTAAGCTTTTTTACCGCTTCAGGATCCTTAAGCCTTGCAAGTCCATCAAGTGTTGCCTTTGCCGTGTTATATGGATTATGACTTCCTATTGCCTTTGCAACTATATCCTGAATACCGGCTACATCAAGAACAGCCCTGACTGCACCGCCTGCAATAAGTCCTGTACCTTTTGTAGCAGGGTTCATTATTACAGATATAGCGCCGTATTTTCCTATTATTCTATGGGGTATGCTTCTGGCATTCAAAGGTATTTTCACAAGGGATTTTTTTGCCTGCTCAACAGCCTTTCTGATTGCCTCAGGGACTTCTGATGCCTTTCCCTTTCCAATGCCGACTACTCCGTTGGCATCTCCAACAGCAACAAGTGCGCTGAAAGAAAATCTTCTTCCACCCTTAACAACTTTTGCAACACGGTTGATATAAACAACCTTGTCTTTTAAAGTAAGTCCGTCTGGATCTATCTTCTTGTTCAACATTTAGAACTCTAATCCTCCTTCTCTGGCTGCATCCGCTAATGCCTTCACTCTGCCGTGGTAGATATATCCGCCTCTGTCAAACACAACTTTTTTCACGCCTTTTCCCAATGCTTTTTTTGCAATCAGCTTTCCTACTTCCGTTGCTGTCTTGACATTGCCTTTGTGAGCCTTCTTTTCCTTGATATCCTTATCAAGGCTCGATGCAGAGACCAGTGTTTGACCGCTCGTATCATCTATTACCTGTACATAGATGTGGTTAAGGCTTCTGTAAACCGAAAGTCTCGGTCTTTCAGTAAAACCAACAACCTTTTTTCTTATCCTCTTATGTCTTCTCTCTTTTGCTGCCCTTGTATCCACTGTCAACTTATTATCCTCCAGTAAATTCGGCTAATACCTATTTTTTCCCTGCTTTACCAACTTTTAGTTTAATACGCTCACCAGAATATCTTACGCCCTTGCCTTTATAAGCATCAGGCGGTCTTATTCCTCTGAGATTAGCAGCCACCTGTCCTATAAGCTGTTTATCAAAGCCAGTGAGGGTAAGCTGGGTCTGTTTCTGATCTACAGCTGCCTTTATCCCTTTTGGGAGCTGAAATTCAACAGGGGTTGAAAAACCTAAAGCAAGAATTATCTTTTCTCCCTGAACTTGTGCTCTGTATCCAGTACCTGCTATATCTAAAACTCTCTGGTATCCTGATGAAACACCATCTATCATATTTGAAAGAAGACTTCTTGTAAGACCATGAAGCGATCTTACATTCTTCTCTTCATTAATTCTCTCTAAAACCACCCTGCCATCAACAACTGAGATTTTGATCTCAGAAGGACACGTTGCGCTTATCTCGCCCTTTGCCCCTTTGACTGTTACATTTAAACCTTCGAGCTTTACATCCACTCCCTTTGGTATCTCTATGGGTTTCTTCCCTATCCGTGACATCTACTCTCCTTTATCCTTTTCTTACCAGACGTAGCAGATAACTTCTCCGCCAATACTATCACGACGGCAAACATTCTCACTTAAAACACCCTTTGATGTCGTCAGTATTGCCATCCCTACTCCGCCCATTACTTTTGGAATGTTATCGCTTGCAACATACATTCTGCGGCCGGGTTTGCTTGCTCTCTTCATTCCTGAAATCACACTGCCTCCGTCCAAATATTTAAGTGTAATTCTGAGCACACCCTGTTTTTCATCTTTTAATATCTTATATGCTTTTATGAAACCTTCTTCCTTGAGAATCTTAACTATCTCAAGTTTTATCTTTGAAGCAGGAATATCAACTTTTTCTGCACGTATTGTTACTGCATTTCTTATACGTGTCAGCATATCTGCAATTGGATCAGTCATCATATTATTCTTCACCTCTTCTATAAATCATTAACATTACCAGCTTGATTTTGTAACGCCTGGAAGTTGTCCCTTCAAGGCAAGCGATCTGAAACAAATTCTGCAAAGACCAAAGTCTCTTAAATAAGCTCTTGGTCTTCCGCATACACGACACCTGTTATATGCCCTGACCTTGAATTTTGGGGTCCTTTTTACTTTTTCTATCATGCATTTTTTTGCCATATAATCCTCTCTTATTTCCTGAATGGCATACCCATATAGGTTAACAGGGCTTTGCTCTCTTTATCAGTTTTTGCTGTTGTGCATATTGTTATGTCCATACCATGAACCGTATCAACCTTGTCATACTCTATTTCTGGGAACATGAACTGTTCCTTTACACCTATTGAATAATTGCCTTTTCCGTCAAATGACTTTGGTGGAACTCCCTTGAAATCCCTAACCCTAGGAAGAGCAAGACTGATAAATCTATCAAGGAATTCATACATTACAGCACCTCTGAGTGTCACCTTGCATCCAATCGGCATTCCCTTTCTTAATTTAAATCCTGCAATAGCCTTCTTTGCTTTTGTAATTACTGCCTTCTGGCCTGTAATGGTTCCAAGTTCTTTTTGCGCATTTTCCAGAATCTTTATGTTTTGAATGGCTTCGCCAAGCCCTACATTTAGAACAACCTTCTCGATTTTTGGAACTTGCATTATATTACTATAGGTAAATTCTTTCATCATTGCAGGGATAATTTCTTTAATATATTTTGTCTTGAGTCTTGGCTGTCCTGATTCTTTTGCATCTTTTTTTACTTCTTTTACTGATTCTTTTTTTATTTCCTTTACCAATTCTCTTAGAGGCTCTTTTACCTCAGGTTCTTTAACAGCTTTTTCTTCCTTGTGCATAGGTGCAGGAGTTTTCTCTATAACAACCAGCTTATCAACCTGATGGTGTTCCTTCTGAGATTCTAATTTTTTATCTGGTACTTGTTCAACAACAATAGTTTTTTCGATCTTTTCTTCTTTTTTAGGCTCAATCTTATCTATTGTCTTTTCTGCCTTTACAACCTGTTCCTTTTTTTGCACAGGTTTCTTTTCAACAGCAATCTTCTTAGGCTTTTCTTTTGCCTTAGCCTTAACTGGTTTTTCAGCCTTGACTGGCTTAACAATTTTAGCAGCCTTTGTTGTTTTCTCTGTTTTTTTAGTCATAGTTTTTGTTGTTTTTGTCGTCTTTGTAGTTTTCACTGATCTATTGTTTCCTTGCATTTTTTACACACCCTTGCTTTTTTACCATTTTCAATAATATCATTCCCAATCCTTGTGGGTTTATTGCATCTCGGACATACCAGCATTACATTTGAAATTTGCAATGGCGCTTCCTTTTCTATGATTCCGCCCTGTGAATATTTCTTGTTAGGCTTCATATGTTTTTTTATTAAATTTATTTTTTCTACAATAATCTTGCCCTTTGAATGCAGGACTGAAAGCACGCGTCCTTTTTTCCCTTTTTCTTTTCCTGTGAGAACTATCACAGTATCATTCTTTTTTATTCCAAGTCCCATTGCTTTACAGAACCTCCGGTGCTAATGAAATTATCTTCATAAATTCTTTCCATCTCAATTCTCTTGCAACAGGCCCGAATATTCTTGTTCCCACTGGCTCACCCTGAGGGTTTATGAGCACCACTGCATTCTGATCAAATCTGATATATGAACCATCAGGTCTTCTATACTCTTTTTTTGTTCTTACAACAACTGCCCTTGCCTTTGAACCTTTCTTAACATTTGATTCAGGGATAGCTTCCTTAATGCTAACCATCACAATATCGCCAAGACCCGCATATCTTCTATGAAAGCCGCCAACGACCTTAATGCACTGGGCCTTTTTAGCTCCTGAATTGTCCGCCACTTCTACTATGCTTCTTTCCTGAATCATCCTCTATCCCTCTCTCCGAATCATGAAGTTAAGCCTTTTCTGAGACACTTACTACTTTCCATCTTTTTTGTTTGCTCATAGGCCTTGTCTCAACAATTGAAACTGTATCGCCTGTCTTGCACTTATTCTCTTCATCGTGCGCCTTGAACTTTGTGATTTTTTTGATAATCTTTTTGTATGTAGCATGCTGTACCAATCTTGTAACAGCAACCACAACTGTCTTGTCCATTCTGTCGCTTACTACCTTGCCTGTATACATTTTATTCGCCATTATTACCTCATCCCAAAATTAAGAAGGATTTACCTTTGACTTCTCAGTTATTATCGTTAAAACCCTTGCAATATCCTTGCGAAGAGTATTAATTCGTTTTGGATTCTCAACCTCGCCTGTAGCTACCCTGAATTTTAGGTTGAAAAGTTCCTTTCTCATATCATGCTCTTTTATCCTTAATTCATCTATTGTCAAGTTTTTTAATTCAGAAGATCTCATGTTGATGTCTCCTCTCTTCTTACAAATTTTGTGGCTATCGGGAGTTTGTATGCTGCAAGTCTCAGAGACGCCTTTGCAACTTCTTCTGTAACACCAGCTACCTCATACAGAACCCTTCCCGGTTTTACAACAGCCACCCAGTATTCAGGAGCTCCTTTTCCTTTACCCATTCTTGTTTCAGCCGGCTTCTTTGTAATAGGCTTATCAGGGAATATTCTGATCCAGAGCTTGCAACCCCTTTTTGCATTCCTTGTGATTGCAACTCTTGCAGCCTCTATCTGTCTGCTTGTGACCCAGCCAGGCTCAAGTGCTTTTAGGCCGAATTCGCCAAATGATACCTCAGCACCTCTATATGCCTTGCCGTTCATGTTCCCCTTCATCATCTTTCTATACTTTACTTTTTTAGGCAATAACATTTTTTAAAATTCTCCTGCACCTGAATTAGTCTTGTCCTTAACTTTTAGCTGACTCATTTATCTTTTCTTCCTTGTGTGCTTCGGGAAGCACTTCGCCATTATAAATCCAGACTTTGATGCCAATTTTCCCATATGTTGTTAAAGCCTCAGAAAACCCATAATCTATATCTGCCCTGAAGGTATGGAGAGGCACTCTGCCTTCTCTGTACCATTCCGTTCTTGCTATTTCTGAACCGCCAAGTCTGCCTGAACATTGCACCTTGATGCCCTGAGCTCCAAATCTTCGCGCTGACATGACTGCTTTTTTCATAGCCCTTCTAAATGCAATTCTCTTTTCGAGCTGAAGAGCAATATTCTCGGAAACAAGTTGAGAATCAACCTCAGGCTTTCTTATCTCCTTTATATCAATGCTTACCTGTTTTCCTGACATGACCTCAATCTCTTTTCTGAGTTTTTCTACCTCAGCGCCTTTTTTACCTATTATTATTCCAGGTCTAGCAGTGTGGATAATTAGCCTGATCTTTTGTCCCGCTCTTTCAATCTCCAAACGGGCAACGCCTGCATGGAATAATTTCTGTTTTATGATTTTTCTTATGGTAATGTCCTCTACAAGCTGATCTGCATAGCCCTTTTTGAGGTACCACCTGGAATCCCATGTCCTGGTAATTCCTATTCTGTTTCCTATAGGGTGCGCTTTCTGACCCAAGATTATGCCTCCTCAGTAAGTATTATTGTTATATGACTCATCTTTTTCTTAATGATATTTGCCCTGCCCATCGACCTTGGCTCAACCCTCTTAAGCGATGGTCCCTGATCAACATAAACTTTTACACTCATAGCATCAGGGTTAACAGCTTTTTTGTTGATTGCATTGGCCATTGCCGACTTAAGGACTTTTTCAACAATATCTGCACCCCTGTAAGGCATGAACCTTAACGCAATAAGTGCGTCTCCTGCCTTCTTGTCCCTGATAAGGTCAACTACCCTTCTGGCCTTTCTTGGAGTTATCCTTACAAATTTCAAAACCGACTTCGCTTCCATTTATATCCTTCCTCTTTATGCCTTTGCTGGCGCCGCAGCCTTATCAGATTTTGAGTGTCCTTTAAATGTTCTTGTTGGTGAAAACTCACCAAGTTTGTGACCTACCATGTTGTCTGTCACATACACAGGTATAAATTTTTTCCCATTATGAACTGCAAATGTATATCCTATAAATTCAGGTATTATCGTAGAACGTCTTGACCAGGTCTTTATGATCTTCTTCTCACCTGAATCACTCATCTGCTTTACCTTTTTCATCAACTTCGCTTCAAAGAAAGGTCCTTTTTTTAGTGAGCGTGGCAATTTACTTCCTCCTCTTTACAATAAACTTATCTGTTCTCTTATTATGTCTTGTCTTAATGCCTTCAGGCTGACCCCATGGCGAGCAAGGAGGACGACCTCCTGAACTTTTTCCCTCGCCGCCACCTAGAGGATGATCAACTGGATTCATCGCAACACCTCTTACATGAGGTCTCTTGCCGAACCATCTTATCCTTCCAGCCTTGCCATAAGAAATATTTTCATGATCAAGATTTCCAACCTGTCCTATTGTTGCCATACAGCCTGCAGGAACAAGTCTTACAGCTCCTGATGATAACTTTACCTGAACAAATTTTTCATCCTTTGCAACAAGCTGGACAGATGCCCCGGCGCTTCTTGCAACTTTTGCACCCTGCCCCTCTTTAAGCTCCACATTATGGATAAATGTTCCAAGAGGGATTTCTTTAAGTGGCAGTGCATTGCCAACTTTTATCTCTGCTCCTGCGCCTGATACAATTACATCTCCGACCTGAATCATAGTAGGTGCAATTATATATCTTCTCTCGCCGTCTTTATATTTCACCAATGCAATCCTTGAGGATCTGTTTGGATCGTATTCTATTGTTTCAACCACAGCAGGGACTCCTGCCTTGTCTCTCTTAAAATCAATAATCCTATAAGCTCTCTTGTTACCGCCGCCGCGCTGCCATGCAGTAACACAGCCTGAGTTGTTTCTTCCGCCGGTTTTCATGAGTGACTTAACAAGCGGTGCGTATGGACTGCTTGCAGTTATATCGCTATAATCAGATACTGTCTGAAATCTTCTGCCTGGTGATGTTGGTTTATATTTCTTAATTCCCATTATGCGCCCTCTACAAAATCAAGTTTTTCACCTTTTTTAAGGGTGATTACAGCTTTTTTCCTATTAGGTCTCTTTCCAATCGATTTTCCCATTCTTTTCCACTTGCCCGAGACATTTATCGTTGAAATCTTATCGACCTTTACCTTGAATATCTCTTCGATTGCAGCTTTTATCTCAACTTTATTTGCATCTTTTACAACCTCTACAAGAATCTTGTTCTGCGATTCCTTGAGATTGCTGCCTTTCTCAGTAAAAAGAGGTTTCTTTATGATCGTATATGCGCTCCTCATGCTGTTTGGGCCTCCTTAATCTTTTCAACTGCTCCCTTTGTAATAAGGAGTTTCCTATACTTGACAACACTGTAAGCATTAAGGTCTGATGCTCTGACAACATCAACTCCGGGGATATTGTCTACAGAAAGTTTAATCACATTGTTATCCTCAGGGATTATTATTAAAAGGCTTTTACCTTCTAACCCAAGTTTGCTTATTAAAGAAACTACATCTTTTGTCTTTGGTTTTTTCATTGATATATCTTCAATAAAAACTATCTCGCCCTCAGCCAACTTTGCCGAGAGAGCTGTCTTTAGAGCAAGTCTTTTTGCCTGCTTAGGCATGCTGTATGAATAATCTCTTGGCTGCGGTCCGAAAATAGTACCGCCCTTTCTCCATAAAGGAGAACGATTACTTCCTGATCTTGCCCTGCCAGTATGTTTCTGCTTCCAGGGTTTTTTACCGCCGCCGCTTACAAGTCCCTTTGTCTTTGTAGCATGCGTTCCCTGTCTCTGATTAGCAAGAAAGTTGACCACAGACTTATGAAGAAGATCACTTTTTAAGCCAACCCCAAATATTTCTTCTGGAAGATTGATCTTTCCTGTTACTTTATTATTTTTATCTTTTATTTCAAGTTCAGGCATATTATCCTTCTCTCCTAATCTCTACATATGTGCCTTTTGAACCTGGCACAGCGCCTCTAATCATTAATATGTTTTTATCAGGCATTACTGCCGCTACTATAAGATTGCTTGTTGTTGTTTTATCCGATCCCATATGCCCAGGCATTCCTTGATTCTTCCATACCCTTGAAGGATATGAGCTTGCGCCAATAGAACCTACCTCGCGATAGGATGTTGAGCCATGAGATGCTGGACCGCCGCTAAAATTATGTCTTTTCATAACGCCCTGAAAACCCTTGCCTTTTGAGATTCCTGTAACAGAAATACTGTCGCCTTTTTTGAATTTTTCTACTGTTACAAGCTCTCCTACTTTCAAGCTTCCCATAGGAAACTCTTTTAGCATTTTATATGGCTTAAGACCAGCCTTTTTGAATACTCCTGCTGTTGGCTTGTTGACTCTTTTTTCTTTTCTTACTTCCTGAAAGCCGATTTTTGCAGCCTCATAACCGTCTTTCTCTAAAGTCTTTATCTGTATTACACAGCATGGACCAGCCTCGACCACTGTTACAGGAACCATTTTCCCGTCTTCAGTGAATATCTGGGTCATACCAAGTTTTTTTCCTAAAATCCCAATCACAGTTTTATCTCCACATCAACCCCAGCTGCAAGCTCTAGCTTCATCAAAGCATCAACTGTCTGCGGGGTTGGATCGTAAATGTCAAGCATCCTTTTATGAGTCCTTATCTCAAACTGTTCCCTTGACTTTTTGTCAATATGAGGCGACCTCAAAACAGTTATCTTACTGATACGTGTAGGCAGAGGCACAGGACCAATTATCTTAGCGCCTGTTCTCTGTGCAGTATCCACTATCTCTTTCACAGAACGGTCAAGCATTCTGTGATCGTATGCCTTGAGTTTTATTCTGATCTTCTGGTCCACTTATGCAATCACCTCAGTTACGACTCCAGCGCCCACTGTACGTCCGCCTTCTCTTATTGCAAACCTCAGTTCTTTTTCCATGGCTATCGGCGCTATTAACTCTACTGTTATTGTTACGTTGTCTCCAGGCATTACCATCTC